>JADGPH010000095.1 GCA_017882555.1 Thermoleophilia bacterium | reverse complement strand
TGTACTCGCCCGGCATCAGGCCGAACACCGCGGGGCCCGGCCGGTGTGCGGCGGCGTCGGCGAACAGGAGTGCGGCATCCAGCATCACGTCGCCGACCATGTGGACGCCATTCGTGATGCCTTCGCGGTGCAGATTGGCAACCGCGACCGGCGTCGGGCAAAACAGCAGCGCCGACAGGTGATCGGTCGTGACGCGGTTTTGCTCTTCCGGCATCGCGGGGTCGAATGAGCGCAGGCCGGCTTCGACATGGGCGAGTGGGACACGGCATTTGGCGGCGCAGATGGCACCGGCAAGTGTCGTTGTCGTGTCCCCGTAGACGAGCAATATGTCAGGTTGCGTGCTGGTGACCAGACCCTCGAGCCCGGTCAGCATGGCGGCCAACTGGGCGAGCGGGCTCCCCTTCCCCACACCGAGGGCGTGGTCCGGTGTCGGGATCGCCAACTCATCGAAGAACAGGTCTGCGAGCTCCGGGTCGTAGTGTTGACCGCTGTGGACGAGGATCTCGGTGCCTCGAGCGCGCAGCGCGCGCGAGAGTGGCGCGGCCTTGACGAATTGCGGCCGGTTTCCCACCAGCGACATCACGAGCATTCGAGAGGCCCCCTCATTCGCCGGCGACCATTACGAGCCACGTGAGCCGCCACTGGTCCTGCGAAGCCGAATGAACATCGCCGGTGCGGTGCAAGGTCGACGCCGTGTTGCCACCACATCTGAGTTCGGCACGAGCGCTCACGTTCATGCGCATGCATGGTCGATGCGGGTGATTCCGGTCGCCCGCCCGTCCGGGGTGCAGGTGATCACGACCCCCTGGATGCGTACGTCGCCTTCGGCAGGTTCGAAGCGCCCGGGCGCGCCCGTCAGGAAGCGGTTGACGACGGTCGCGGTCTTGACACCGATGACCGAGTCATGTGGTCCGGTCATCCCGAGGTCGGTGATGAACGCCGACCCCTTGGACAGCACGCGTTCATCGGCCGTTTGAACATGGGTGTGCGTGCCGACGATCGCGGTCACTTTTCCGTTGAGATATTGGCCCATTGCCACCTTCTCGCTGGTGGCCTCGGCGTGAAAGTCAACGAACACCCGCGGCGTTTCGCGGGCCGCGCGGGCGATCAGATCGCCAATGATCGAAAAGGGGTTCGCAGAGGCGTCCATGAACACGGCTCCCTGGATGTTGATGACCGCAGCGAGACCGGCGCGGGTGGGCACGATGGCAAGGCCCGATCCGGGCGCCGACTCCTGCGGGACGTTGGCCGGGCGCAGTACCCGCGGGTTGGTCCGCAGCAGCTCGTGGTACGGGGTTCTGCGCAGGGTGTGGTTGCCGCCGGTGAGGACGTCGGCCCCGGCCGCAAAGAGTTCGTCGGCTTGGCGCGGCGACGTTCCGCTGCCGTCGGCGGCATTCTCCGCGTTGACGATGATCAGATCTGGGTCATGTTCGTCGATCAGCGCCGGGAGGTATGCCAAGAGGGCGCGCAGTCCCACACCACCGACGATGTCACCGATCATCAACGTGGTGACGGGGTCGCTCATGAGGGATTCGCCATGCGTTGCAGCTCGATCGCGACGTGGTTGCCGGCATCGCCGGAGAACTGGGAGATGTCCTGGGTTTCGATCCCGCTCAGGTCGATGATCTGGCCGAGGGGAGTGACCCCCGACAGGACCGCCTGACCGACGCGCGGCGCAGGGCCACCGGGGTGCGCGACCACATGCGTCACGCTCACGGCCGTCCCCGGGGCTCCTTGTGGCGCGATCAGGACACGGTAGCCCTGGACCTGGCCTTGGACGATGTTGTCGTAGATCCCGATGATTTGGCCGTCGACCGGCGAATACACCACTGTTCCGGCGGGAGCACCCACATCGAGCTCCAGATCTGGGAGCGCGCTGCCGCTGGCGCCTTCGTCGTGTTCGTGCAGTGGGCCGGTCGGGGTAAGCTCGATCGCTGAGGGGTCGGGGATGGACCGAAAGGCAATCGCGGTGACGACACTCGTATTGACCGGAACTGCGATCGACACCAAGGGGGCTTGCGCGATCACGACATGCTGTGGTGGCGTGTTGACCGGGAGTGGGCTCGCGGGTGTGGTAATCACGGCTTGGGTCGACGCCGAGGTGCCCCCCGTGATCCAGAATAGGACGACCACGATGCCGGCGACGACCCCAGCCGAGATCCCGATCGAGACCAGCGTGCGCCGGTTGCGCCGCTGGCGTTCGTTCCTGCGCCAAGCCTGTTGCGCCGATGGTTGCTGGCTATTTGGCGAAGACATCTCGCCTGAGCGTACCTCAGAGGCCTGGCGGGCGAATGAGGATGACGGGGCGGGGAACCTCTGGCGTACGATGGACGTCAGGACACGATGAGCAATCGACCGCCCACACCTCCTTGGGCCATGTTCCTTGTGGTCGTCGCCCTTGTGGTCGCGATTTGGATCCTGGGGCAGACGATCGGACAAGTGCTGATCGTGTTCGCCTTCACGGTCGTGCTCGCGCTGCTGCTGAATCCCGCCGTGCGGGTGTTGCGGCGGCTGTACGTGCCGCGCGGCCTCGCCGTGGCCATCGTGTTCCTGGCACTGTTCGCGCTGGTGGTCGGGGTTGTCGCGTTGGTCGTGACGCCGGTGCGCTCACAGGTCCAGGAGATCCAGCAGGGCCTGCCGACCTATAGGGAGCAAGCCAATCACCAGGTCGAGCAACTCCAGGCGTTTCTCAACAGTCACCATTTGCATATCAACGTCAGGGCACGGCTGCTGTCGTTTGTGACCGGTGTGGAGAATCGCGCACGCGAAGGCACGAATAATCTGCTGTCGTACAGCCTCGGGGTCCTGAACGTCATCGTGATCATGCTGATCACGCTTGTGGCGTCGATTTACATGGTCCTTGATGCCCCACGAATCCTCCGCCTTGCGCGCCGGGTGGGCGGTGACCCGGCGGCCGCCTTCTTGCGACGCGCCGAAGACACCTTGCTGCGCTACCTCCGGGCGCAGGTGTTGGTGTCGCTGCTGATCAGCGTCTCGATGGGAGTCGTCTTGTGGGTGCTGGGACAAACCGGCACCTATCCGCTGGGTGCAACCTTTGCCGTGACGTTTGTGACCTGGGTCTTCCTCATGGATTTCGTGCCCTATGTCGGCCCGGTGCTCGGCGCGATTCCGCCGGTGGCCCTCGCTTTGGTGACCTCGCTCACGGCGGCGATTTGGGTCGTGGTTGCCTTCGTGGTGATTCATGAAACGGTTCGGCGGCTCGTGCCCAAGGCAATGGGGGACGCCGCCGGTGTTCAGCCGTTAGTCGTCATCTTTGGACTGCTCATCGGCGCACAGTTGGCTGGGGTGATCGGGGTCGTGTTGGCGATCCCGATGGTCGTGATCGCCAAGGAGGCCGCAGTGGTGTTGGCCGATCAGGCGGTGGCCCGGCGAGCCGCGCTCTCCGAGGCGACGACGATGGCATCCGCGACCGCGGTGACTCCCACGGGCACCATCGAACCGCGCGAGAGCTCGGGCGAGACCTGACGGCGGGTTGATCGATCAGGCGACGAAGCTCCGCGTGAGCCGGAGCGCGGAGCGCAGCCGCGTGCGGTATTCGTCCCGGGAGATCAATTCGGTGCCGAACCGCAGCGTGTGGTCGGTGGCGGTCTGAATATCCCACACCACGAACTCGCACCGTGCCAACTGCTGGCCGGTGGCCACGATCACGGCGTTGCCGGCATCGGAGGCGGTGCGGAACATGCTCTCGGAGGTAAACAGACCCCCAAGCGCGATGCCGAAAAGGCCACCGACAAGTGCCGGGCCGTCCCACGCTTCGACGCTATGCGCGTAGCCCAGTTCGTGCAGCTGGCAGTACGACGAGATCAGTCGGGGACTGAGCCAGGTGCCGTCGGGGCGCACGGCGCAGCGCGTACATACCTCGGCAAACGCGGTGTCGATTCGGATGGTGAAGTTGACACGGCCCAACCCACGCCCGACCGATCGCGGAATGCGAAACCGATCGATGGGGATGACCGCTCGGGGATCCGATTCGTAAAACGGCACGGGTTCGTCCGCATGTTCGGGGGCGTCCATCGGGAATGCACCGTAGGCGTAGGCATTGAGCAGTTCCTGTGGTGATGGCCCGGGAGGGGTGTCGTGGTCGGTGGGCATCGGATGGGACCAGTTGGGGTGGGTTGAGCCAACTACGGACATCGTGACGATCTTGACATCGGCTCCGTGACCGGACCGTCGGATGGCCGATGGGGTTACACTCAAATCTGACGATGAACGCGATGTTCTCTGACAGCCAAGCGGGTTTCCCGACCGCGCGTCCACGCCGGCTGCGGCAAGGTGTGACGTTGCGTCGGATGGTCCGCGAGACCCGTCTGTCTGTCGATCAGTTGGTGCTGCCCATGTTCGCGATCGCCGGCCACGGCCATGAGGTGCCGATCGACGCGATGCCGGGGCACGCACGGATGTCGTCGGACCTGCTGGCAGAACGCGCGGCACGGGCGTTTGCCGCCGGGGTTCCCGCGGTGCTGCTGTTTGGGGTGACCGAACACAAGGATGAGCTTGGCACCAAGAGTTTCGACCCGCACGGGGAGGTCCAAGAGGCGATCGGCGCGGTCAAGCGCGTTGCGCCCGAGATGGTGATCATCACTGACGTCTGCCTGTGCGAGTACACGTCGCATGGCCATTGCGGGATTCTGCGCGCCGGGCAGGTCGACAACGATGTGTCGCTGGAGGCGCTGGCCCGGGCGGCGGTGAGTCACGCCGATGCGGGTGCCGACATCGTCGCGCCGAGCGACATGATGGATGGGCGCGTCGGTGCGATTCGGGCGGCACTCGATTCGCACGGCCATCAGGATGTCGCGATTCTGAGCTACGCGGCGAAGTACGCATCGGGCTTTTACGGACCGTTCCGTGAGGCTGCTGGATCCACGCCAAGCTTCGGTGACCGCCGTGGGTATCAGATGGATCCGGCCAACGGCCGCGAGGCACTGCGTGAGGTTGCGCTGGACATCGCCGAGGGCGCGGACATGGTCATGGTCAAGCCCGCGGTGGCGTACCTTGACGTCGTCGCGGCGGTGCGACAGATCACGACGCTGCCGGTTGCCGCGTACCACGTCAGCGGCGAGTACTCGATGATCAAGGCCGCCGCCGCCCGCGGTTGGTTGGATGAGCGGACCGTCGCACTTGAGGTGCTGACCGGAATTACGCGCGCCGGAGCGGATCTGGTGATTACCTACTACGCCGAGGACGCTGCGGCATGGCTCAAGGAGACGTTGTGACGACGACCGCACCCCCGCGCATCCACCACAAGCCTGACGATGCCGACCGGGCTCTCCTGAACGCACTCCAGGCCGGGCTGCCACTGGTCCGCCACCCGTATCGGGAAATCGGTGCGGGAATCGGGATGTCCGAAGACGAGGTTCTGACCCGCGTGAACATATTGCGCCAGGCGGGCATCGTACGTCAGCTCTCGGCGATTTTCGACACGCGCGCGCTTGGATACGAGAGCAGTCTCGTCGCCGCAAAGTTTCCCGAGGACCGCCTCTTTGAGGCCGCGGCCATCGTGGGCGGTCATCCGGGCGTCAGCCACAATTACCGCCGCAGTCACGCGTTTAATCTCTGGTTTACCCTGGCCGTTGAGCCGGGTGCACGTCTCGGCTTGGCGGAGACGATCGATATCTTGACCGAGGCCACCGGCGCGGAGTCGATGCGGCTGCTGCCGACGCTGAAGCTCTACAAGATCAACGTCCAACTGGACATGACCGGCACGCAAGATGTGGCGGCCAAGAGCGCGCCCGCGCCCGCGCCAGTGCGTGGCGATGGCGTCCTACCCAACGAAGACGATAAGCGCTTTATCTGCATCCTGCAGCGCGATCTCCCCGCGGAATCGGCGCCCTTCGACCGGTGGGCCGACGCGGCCGGCGTGGATGTGGACGCGTTGCTCGCCGCTGCGCAGACGTTCGTGGATCGTTCGTATATGCGCCGCTTTGCCGCGGTGCTGAACCACCGCCGCGCGGGCTTTGGTGCCAACGGAATGGCCGTCTGGAAGGTCCCCGAGGAGGATCTCGAGCGGATTGGCCCGCAAATGGCGGCCTTCCGGTCGGTCTCACACTGCTACAAGCGGCCGACCTACCCCGACTGGCCGTACTCCATCTTCACGATGGTCCACGCGCGTTCGAAGGAGCTCTGCGAGGAGACCATCGATGCGATTGCCGAAGAGACGGGGATTACCGAGCCAGATCGGCGTGCGATCCTGTACTCGACCTTCGAGTTCAAGAAGATCCGCCTGGTGTACTACAGCCCGGAATATCGGCGGTGGGAAGAGATCGCTCGCGCGGGCGGACCGTTTCCAATGTGGGAGTCCGCGATCGCATGAGCGTGCGCGATGCGCGGAGCGCCGAGCTGTACGACCGTGCCTGCAAGGTGCTGGTGGGCGGAGTCAACTCTCCCGTTCGGGCAATGCGCGCGATCGGGCGCGACCCCATCTTCATCGACCGGGCGAGCGGTGCGTATGTCTGGGACGTCGATGGCAACAAGTACGTCGATTACCTCGCCAGCTGGGGGCCGGCCGTCCTGGGCCACGGTCCGCAGGTGGTGCTGGATGCGCTGCGTGGGGCGCTTCCGCGTGGCACCTCGTTTGGCGCGCCGACCGAGCGGGAGGTGATCTTTGCCGAGGCTGTCCGCGATGCCGTGCCGTCCATTGAGCGTTTGCGGATGACCTCCTCGGGAAGTGAGGCCGTCATGGGGGCCCTCCGTGTGGCGCGTGCCGCGACGGGGCGAGACCCGATTGTCAAGACCATCGGTGGCTATCACGGTGCGATCGATGGGCTCTTAGCCGAGGCCGGAAGCGGTGCCACGACGCTCGGGGTGCCCACCAGTCCTGGAGTGCCTGCCGGGGCAACCGCGGCGACGCGGCTTGTCGCGTACAACGACCTTGCGGCGGCCGAGGCGGCGCTGGAGGGAGCGGCGGCGATGATCATCGAGCCTGTCGCGGGGAACATGGGCGTCGTTGTGCCGGAGCCGGGCTACCTCGCCGGTTTGCGGGCCGCGTGTGATCGCACGGGAGCCCTTCTGATCTTCGATGAGGTGATCACGGGGTTCCGGATCGCGCGCGGAGGCGCCCAAGAGCGCTTCGGTGTGACCGCGGATCTCGTCTGTTACGGGAAGATCATCGGCGGAGGGCTGCCGGTGGGTGCTTTTGGTGGCCGCGCGGACGTGATGAAGGTGCTCGCGCCCGACGGCCCGTGCTACCAAGCCGGGACGCTGTCGGGGAATCCTCTCGCGACGACGGCGGGCCTCGCGGTATTGAGGGAGTTGGCTGATCCGGGGGTGTACGACACCTTGGAAGCCCAAGGGGCGGCGCTTGAGCACGCGTTTCGCGCGGCCGAGGTACCCGTCCAGATCAATCGGATCGGCTCAATGCTCACCCCGTTCTTCACGGATCGCGCGGTGACTGACTATGCGTCGGCGACCGCATCGGACACGGATCACTACGGTAAGTTCGCCCGTGCGCTGTTGGCGCACGGTGTCTATCCGCCGCCATCGCAGTACGAGGCGTGGTTTGTGGGCACGACCCACAGCACCCAAGATCTTGCGTGGACCACGGTCGCATTGGCTGCCGCCGGTGAGGCGAGCGACGCGTGAGGGCGGACCTCTTGATCGAGCCGGCATTGGCGCGGTGCTTGCAGGCCGTGCCCGCCGAGCCGCTGCTTGCTCCATTGGTGTCGCCGCCGCTGGACTTCGACCACGCGATGGGCTTTGACCTGATCCTGGAAGGGTTCCTTGCACACCATGGTCGCCCGCGGGAACTCGTGCTGGCGGACGCATCGGCGCTCGTGCTGGCGGGCGACTACTGCTACGCGGCAGGACTCGTTCGGGTGGCGCGGGCCAACGACGTTTTTGTGGTCGATGCCCTGGCGAGATTGGTGGCGCTCTCCGCCGGTGTTGTCGCGACCGCTCGACAGGCGGAACTGCCCAACATGTGGCTCGGTACCGCGGCTGCAGTTGCGGCGTGTGAGGATCCCGTGGTGCGCATGCGTTTTGCGACGGCGGTGCACCGGGCAACCCATGACAGGGACCCGTCGGGCTTTGCTGCGCTGGCGCACGACGTTGTGGACCCACCCGACCTTAAGGGCGTATTTGCATGATTCGCGACCTGCGCGACTGGATTGATCGTTTACGCGATGCGGGCGAGCTGGTGGAGGTCACGGCTCCCGTGGATCCGTACCTGGAGATCACCGAGATCACCGATCGCGTCTCAAAGCGCGGTGGTCCGGCGCTCCTGTTTCACAATGTGATCGGCAGCGAGTTCCCTGTACTGATCAATCAGTTCGGCAGCGACGCGCGCATGTGCATGTCGCTGGAAGTCGATTCACTCGATATCCCCGGTCAGCGCATCCAAGAGCTCATGGACCTGCAGCCCCCGCACGGCCTGGTGGCGAAGGTCAAGGCGCTCGGCAAGCTGCGTGAACTCGCCTCGTTCTCACCCCGAATGGTGAAGACCGCACCCTGCCAAGAGGTGTGGATGAACAATCCGGACCTGACCAAGCTGCCGATCCTGACCTGCTGGCCGAAGGATGGCGGGCCGTTCATCACCCTCCCGTTGGTGTTCAGCAAGGACCCCGAGACCGGGGTCCGCAACTGTGGGATGTACCGCGTCCAGGTTGTTGACAGCTGCACGGCGATGATGCATTGGCAGATCCACAAAGACGGGGCCGCCCACCTACGCGATTCCTCAGGCCGAGTCGAGGTCGCGATCGCGATCGGAACCGATCCCGCCGTGACCTACAGCGCGAGCGCGCCGTTGCCTCCGAACATCGATGAAATGCTGTTTGCGGGGTTCCTGCGCGGGGACAACGTGGACATGGTGGCCTGTCGGACGGTGGACGTCGAGGTTCCCGCCAACGCGGAGTTCGTCATCGAGGGCTACGTGGACGCGAGCGACATCCGCCCCGAGGGGCCTTTTGGGGACCACACCGGGTACTACACGCCTGTGGACGACTATCCGACCCTGCACATCACGGGGATCTCGCATCGGCGTGATCCGGTGTATGCGACGACGATCGTTGGGCCGCCGCCGATGGAGGATTTCTTTCTGGGCAAGGCCACCGAGCGCATGTTCTTGCCGTTGATTCGGATGACCGTGCCCGATCTTCATGACATGAACCTGCCCCTCGAAGGGGTGTTCCACAACTGCGCGATCGTGTCGGTTAACAAGCGCTACCCCGGTCATGGGAAGAAGCTCATGAACGCCGTTTGGGGTCTCGGGCTGTTGTCGCTGACCCGGTGCGTGATTGTCGTGGACCACGATGTCGACGTGCACAACGTCTCCGAGGTTGCCTTCATCGCTTTCAGCAATGTCGATCCCGCTCGCGATCATCTGATGGTGGACGGGCCGGTCGACGCGCTGGATCATGCGGCGCCGTACTTCGCATTCGGATCGAAGATCGGATTCGACGCCACCCGGAAGTGGCCGGGAGAGGGCCAGGTACGCCCGTGGCCCGATCCGATACGTATGTCGGATGACATTCAGCGCCGTGTCGACGAACGTTGGGACGAGTTCGGGATCCCGCTCTCCGAAGGGTAATTGCCCCGCTGCCGGGCTATTTCCCACCCTCGCGCATGCACCGGTGCTCGGGATCTGACCCGCCGAAACAGGTGCAGTTGCCCCCAAACGCTCAGCTGCGGGTTCTGCGGTTTAACGAATGGGGATTTGGACGTTATGATCGCGTTGACCTGAGGGTCGTCGGTTGCCCTTGCAGGATGTTGGTGGCTCGCACACGAACCATCCGCAGGCAGGGAACTGCCGACGAAACTCGGATCTGAGTCCATGAGCCCCGTCCGACGGGACACATGGCCCGTTTGTAGGAGCATGTCTCGGGTCGGCAGTCTGGTTGAATCACGGCACCGGCGTTGCGTGGTCATGCGTTATTGCTCGAGGAGGTTGGACCAGGTGGCAGAGAGCCAGGGGAACGACGCCCAGAACGGGACGCCTGGAGGCCAGTACTCTGGCCCGCGGGCGATCGATCCCGTGCAGGAGCACTCCCACGACGACGATCCGGACTTCATCACTCGAACGCGCTTTCTGAGTGGTGTAGCGATTGCCGGTGGGGCCGTGCTTTCGGCCGCGATCCTGGTGCCGATCGTCGGTTTTGCGGTCACCGACGCGGTCAAGGACCCCAAGGCACAGTGGGTCGACCTTGGGCCGGTGAGCAACTTTCCCGACGGCCAGACCACATCGATCGCGGTGTCTGGCACCTCCCCGTGGTCGGATGCTCGCGTGTTCGTTCGCAACCGGGCCGGCCAGATCATCGCGCTCTGGAACCGCTGCGCGCACCTGGGATGCCCCGTGGAGTACTTCAAGGGGGGAGACAACTACGTGTGCCCGTGCCACGGTGGGGCGTATGACACGCTTGGCTTGGTAGTCGCGGGCCCGCCACCGCGCCCGCTGGACCGCTTCAATGTCAAGGTCGTCGACGGGACCGGGAAATCCGTCGGCGGCGTGGGTACGGTCCACGGTTCGTGGTCCACGGCGGGAATCAGCCAGAGCGATCACCTGCTGGTCGGGACTCCATTCTCGATCAACTCGGCGCAAAAGGCGTATCGATTGCATGACCCGGGCGAACCGGTTACTGGCGTGTTGTCCAACCTCTACCCCTTCTAGGAGGCGCGGTGAGCACCACTGATATCGGGCCGAAGGGACCTGTTGGGCAGGTCGGGGGGGCGGTTGTCGATCACATCGACCATCGCACCGGCGCCAAGACGGGGCTCACCTGGTTTCTGAAGCGCAACATCCCCGGCGAGACGAGCTGGTTCCAGACTCTCGGGTTTGCCGCGATGGCCGTGTTCGGCTTGCAGGCCGTCACCGGCATCGTGCTGGCGATGTACTACAAGCCCGACCCCGCGAGCGCCTACTCCAGCATTCAGCACATCACCAATGATGTGACGTGGGGTTGGCTGGTACGGGGCATGCACAAGTGGGGCGCCAGTGCGATGATCATTTTGGTCTTCTTGCACATGGCCCGCGTATTCATCTTCGGGTCGTACAAGTACCCGCGTGAACTGACGTGGGTCACGGGTGCGCTCCTGCTGGTCATGGTCATGTTCATGGGCCTTACCGGGTACCTGCTCGTGTGGGACCAGAGGGCCTACTGGGCGACGGTTGTGGCCATGAACATCACCGCCAGCGCCCCGATCGTCGGGCCGTACATCGCAGACGTGCTGCGTGCCGGAACCAACTTCAACTCCGAGACGCTCGCGCGGTTCTACTCGATACATATGTTGGTAATACCGGGTGGGATCGCGACATTCATCGGCTTGCACCTGTTCTTGGTCAGCAAGCTCGGCATCGCTGAGCCCCCGTGGTCGAAGCGCGCGACGCGGGCTCGCAGGGCCGAGGAAGCCTCCGCGCGGGCCGCAGCTCGTGAACGTCAGCCGCAGGGTCGTCGAGAGGTGTCGGTCGAACCGGCGCCGCAATCGGTGACCGCGGAGGCCGGCCAGTGAACCGCGCACAGCAAGAGGCGTATAGGCGCGACTACGCGCAGGCAAAGAAGGAGGGCAAGCCCTTCTTCCCATATGCGATCTACAAGGATCACATCGTCGCGATCCTCGTGTTCGCGGGCATCATCGGGATGGCGATTTGGCAGCGGGTGCCCGTGGGCCCGCCCGTGTACACGGCGACCTCGACCTTTGAGCCTCGGCCCGAGTGGTACTTCTTCTTCCTGTTCCAGATGCTCAAGATCTTCAAGAACCAGAATGCGTTGGTTCCGGTCATCATGGCGACGTTCCTCGTTCCGAACATCCTCATGGTCTTGTTGGTGGGCACTCCGTTTATCGATCGGCGCGCGGAGCGCCGGATTTCCAAGCGTCCGTTCGCGTTGTCGGTGGCGATTCTCGTGTTCATCGGGATGGCGTGGCTGACCTACCAGGGTGAAACCGGCGCGACCCCGACCTCGGGCGGTGCCGTGACCTTTACCGGGATCACTCCGGGATCGTCGGCCGCGGCGGGTCAGACGGTCTTTGACACCGAAGGGTGTACCAGTTGCCATATGCTCAAGGGCGCTGGTGGGCAGGTGGGTCCCAACCTCACCACCGTCGGCACCAAGAACCTCGGTGTCGACTGGTTTGTTCGCCACACCAAATGCCCGAGTTGTGTGACGCCGGGCTCACAGATGCCGCCATTTGCCGGCCTGACGCCGACGCAGTTGCAGGACTTGGGGACCTTCCTCAACGGACTTGGTACGACCTATAAGTAGGTGCGATCAGGCGCCTGTCAGTGACCGTGAGGCCCGGATGACTCCGGGCCTCACGCGTTTTGCGACGGTTGTGGCAGATGTGGCGATGTGCCCCGTGTGGGGGTGCCGATCCACACACGTTTGGCGGTCGCGAGGACTACGATTGGCAACGGTGAAACGCATCTTTCTCGGAGTGACCGGCGCAAGCGGCGCGGCGTATGCCGCCGCTGCGCTTCATGCATTGACGGCGGCCGGCTGCGAGGTCGGTCTCTGCGTGAGCCGTGCGGGAGCACACGTCATCAATCACGAGTTGCTGTTGGCGGGTCGCGATGCACCGAAGGACCCCGATGGAGTCGTGCGGGAGTTCGTCGCGCGCTCTGCGACCGCGCCGGGGCAGGTGACGATACTCGGGCGCCATGACCTGACCGCTCCCTTCGCGTCGGGGTCGTCGCTCGCTCCCGCGGCCTTGATCTGCCCCTGCTCGGGATCGACCCTTGCGACGATCGCGCACGGCACCGCGCGGAACCTGATTCATCGGTGCGCCGACGTCATGCTCAAAGAGCGCCGAACGCTGGTGCTCATGACTCGGGAGACCCCGCTCTCGTTGATCCAGATTGAGAACATGGCCACCGTGACGCGCGCGGGAGCGATTGTCATGCCGGCCTCCCCCGGGTTCTACAACGCCCCCACCGATGTCCGTCAGCTCGTTGACTTCATGGTGGGAAAGGCGCTTGACCACCTCGGCGTTCGGCACGCGCTGTTGGCGCGGTGGGGCGAGGACGGGATGACGATCAGCGGTGAGCCTGCGACGGGGGCGGCATGAGCGAATCGGTCGGGACCGAGGGCGTTCCCGGGCGCTTGCCGGCCGGTGAAGTCCAAGCGATGTTCGATCGGATTGCCCCGCGCTATGACCTGCTGAACCGCGTTATGACGGCGGGACTCGATCGCCGGTGGCGGGAGGCCGCCGCCGCCGCCGCCGACGTTGCCGCGGGCGATTCGGCGCTCGATGTCTGTACGGGTACCGGCGACCTTGCGTTCGCCCTCGCGCGTCGCGTGACCCCGAGTGGTCGTGTCGTCGGCGCGGATTTCGCAGGGAACATGCTTGAACGGGCGCGGTTGAAGGGCGCGGGGCGTCCGGAGCATGTGGAATTCGTCCAGGCCGATGCGTTGGCGCTGCCATTTGCCGACGATGAGTTTGACGGCGCCACGGTCGCGTTCGGGATCCGCAACGTCTCCGACCTCGGCACCGGCCTTGGCGAGATGGCGCGGGTGGTCCGACCTGGGGGTCGTGTGGTGATCTTGGAGATCACGACCCCACAGCGGCTGCGGCCCTTCTACGAGTTGTGGTTCGACCGTGTGGTGCCGCTGTTGGGGAAGCTCTTGGGACGCGATGGTGCCGCCTATGGCTACCTGCCGGCATCGGTCAAGCGATTTCCCGAACCGCCGGCGCTCGCGGCGGCGATGGTGGAGGCGGGCCTCGAGGATGTGCGCTGGCAGTTGTTCGCCGGAGGCATCATCGCGTTGCACTATGGGAGAGTGCGCGGGTGAGCGCGACCGCCCAACCCATCGCCCATCTCGTGACGTCCGGGCTCAGAAACGCCTTGGGTGCGTGTGAGCTGCGATTGGGCATCGCGGTCGCCGACGGCCTTGCCGAGGTTGCGGTACCGGGTGCCGCGACGCTTGCCGCGGGTGGGAAGCGCCTGCGCCCCCTGCTGGTCTTCTGCTGTGCCGGCTCGCGTCACGATCCCGGCGAGGCTGTGGTACGTGCGGCCGCATCGGTCGAGTTGGTCCACATGGCGACCCTCGTCCACGATGACCTTCTCGATGGTGCCACGATGCGCCGCGGCCGCGAGACGATCGCGTCATCGCACGGGGCCGCGGCCGCGATCCAAGTCGGTGACTATCTGTTTGCACGGGCCTTCGCCGAACTCGCGGGAGCCGATGAACCCGCGGCGATCGAGGTCTTGGCTGCCGCCGCGTTGGATCTTTCCCAAGGGGAACTCGCGCAAGGACGCGCCGCGTTTGACATCGCCCTGAGCGAAACGGCCTATGTGGATCGGGTGCGGTGTAAGACCGCGTCGTTGTTCGCCTCGGCGTGTCGGCTTGGCGCGATGCTCGGTGGTGCGTCGGCCGACGTCCAAGATCGTCTCGCGGCCTTCGGGGAGGCCGTGGGGATGGCGTTTCAGATCTTCGACGACATTCTCGATCTGACCGGGTCCTCCGCAGCGACCGGCAAGCGCCGCGGTGCCGATCTGCGTGATGGGACGGTGACTCTGCCGATGATCTATGCGATTCAGGACGAACCCGACCTGGCCTCGGCGATTCGCGCGACAGCCGATGACCTCGAGATTGACCGGTTATGTGACCGCCTGGTGGGGCACATCGGCGTGACACGCGCCCGCGAGCGTGCGCTCTTGTATGTCGCCGATGCACGTCGGGTGCTCGACGGGCCGCTGGACGGGGCAGATCGCACGGCGCTGGTGTTGGTAGCTGACGGCGTCGTGGATCGGTATTCATGACGCGGGACGAATTGATCGGGTTGCTGGAGCCGCCGGATCCCTTGCGCGCCGCGCGATTGGTCGGCGTGGCGCCCGGTGGGACCATCACCTATTCACGCGACCCGGCGCCGCTCGATTGGGTGGTCGACGGGGACCACGAGCAGAGCCTCGATATTCATCACGTCGCGCATGCGGCGGGCACTCCGAGTGAAGCGGCGGTCTTCTACGGTGCGGGCATTCCCGCCGCACACACGGTTGATCGCTTGATTGCACTCGGCGAGCTCGCAGGTCGGACAGGTCTCCTGAGGGCGGTCTCGCCGCGTCCGGCCGAGGGCAACGAGAGCCGCCCGGGATCATGGGGCGTCGAGGATCTGGTCGTCATTGCCCTTGCGCGGTACGTCCTTCCGGCCACGACGTTGGTGCGCCCCGACTGGGTCCATCTCGGTCCGGCCGCCGCCCAGATCGCGGTGGCGTTTGGTGCCGATGACTGGCAGGTCCCCGCGAGTGACCCCACCGATGTGCTCGGACTTGCCCATGCGGTGGGACGCCAGGCGGTGGCGCGGTGACCGAGTCCGGCGCGTCCCCGGTGCTGCGGGTGGGTCGGATTGCCGCGCTGAACATGTACCCGCTCTACCACCACCTGGAACTCGCCGGCGGACCGGAATTCGCGTTCACCGATGGGGTGCCGACAATACTCAATCGCGCCGTCATCGGCGGTCAACTCGATGTCTCTGCGATGTCCTCGATTGAGTTTGCGCGCCATTCGGCTGAGTTGGAGTTAGTGCCGGTGGCATCTATTTCGGCAGCCGGTGCAGTCGATTCAATTCTTGTGTTCTCGCGTGTGCCGTTCACGGAGATCAGCTCGGTCGCGCTGACGCCGCACAGCGCCACCTCGGTGGCGCTGTTGCGTGTGCTCCTCGGTCCCGACCCGGAGTTTCAGCCACTCTCGAGCACGCCGCGCGCGGCGCTTGATGACCATGACGCGGTCCTGCTCATTGGTGACGAGGCCCTCGAGGGGGGTCGTGCCCCGTTCGCGCCGTACGCGACCGATCTCGGCGAACGCTGGCAGGCGCGTACCGGCTTGCCGATGGTCTTTGCCGTCTGGGCGGCGCGGGCAGATCTGGCACCGCCGCAGCGAGCGATCCTCGGTGAACTGCGACGTCTGTTAACCGATGCCCAAGAGCACTACGCACGTGATCCCGACGCAGTGGTGCGCGCCGCAGCCGTCCGGTTTCCGTTTCCCGAGGACTTTATTGCGGCGTACTTCCGCCGTCTGGGGTACGGTTTCGGAGCGACAGAGCGCCGGGGGCTCAATGAGTTCTTGCGTTTGGCGCGCGAGGCGGGACAATTAGCGCAGGTTCCCGAGTTGCTCGCCGCGCACGCGGGTTGACCGATCATACGAAGGACCACGACGTCACGATGACCACCGTTGCACCCGATACCGCCGCCACGATCGCCTTGGAGCGCGCCCTCACGGGCGAGCGTCTGACCGATGAGGATGCTCTCGCCCTGCTGCGCAGCCGTGACTTGGTGCGCGTTGGTGCTGCCGCGCGTGCCGTCCGGGATCGAGTGACGAACCCCGATGAGGTCACGTTCATTATCGATCGCAATGTGAACTACACGAACTTCTGTGTGACCGATTGTGATTTCTGCGCCTTCTATCGGCTTCCCCGTGACCCGGAGGGCTACGTCCTTCCGAAGTCGGTGATTTTTCGCAAGATCGAGGAGACGCTCGCCCTCGGCGGAACCGCACTCCTGCTGCAGGGCGGACATCATCCGGGTCTGCGGATCGAGTACTACGAAGACCTCTTTGGCTCAATCAAGGCCCAGTACCCGATCCACCTGCATGCCCTCTCCCCGTCTGAGGTCCTCCACATTGGCACGTACTCAAAGCTGTCGCTCCAGGAGACCATTGCGCGCCTACGCCGTGCCGGGCTCGACTCGATTCCGGGGGGCGGCGCGGAAATTCTGGTCGATCGCGTGCGCCAGATTATTGCTCCTCGCAAGACCACGACCGACGAGTGGCTCGGCGTCATGCGCGAGGCCCACCGTCAGGGGCTGTCGTCCTCAGCCACGATGATGTACGGGACCGTGGACACCCTCGAAGAGCGCGTCGAGCACCTGCGCCGTCTGCGCGAGCTGCAGGATGAGCAGCCCGGATTCCGGGCATTCGTGTGCTGGAGCTATCAGTCGGGCGGCGGTTCGCGGCGCGGCGACGACCATCAGCACACGACGGCCGCCGACTACCTGATGATGCTTGCCGTGAGTCGCTTGTACCTCGACAACTTCACGCACTTCCAGTCGTCATGGGTGACCCAAGGTCTGCGCATCGGCCAGCTCGCGCTCGAGTTCGGGTGCGACGATATGGGCTCGATCATGATCGAGGAAAACGTCGTGCGGGCGGCGGGGACCGCGTTTCAACTCGACACCGCGCGGATGGTATCCGCGATCGAGGCCACCGGGCGCGTGGCGGTCCAGCGCGACACGGCCTACCGCGTCGTCAAGCGCTACGCGGCCTAGCGGGGCGGCTCGCCCTCGTAGGGCAAGCCCTCGTTCGCCCACCCGATGATGCCGCCGTCGAGGTTCGCCACCTCGACACGAGTGCCGAGCTCGTCGAGATAGCCCGCGACCTGGGCGCTGCGGACCCCTGAGCGGCACAGAATCACCAGTGGTCCGTCGGGGAGTTCGTCGAGGTGATCGCGCAGCGTGCTCATGGGAAAGAGCGGCACTTCGGGGATACTCGTCCGGTCGTGTTCGTCCTGTTCGCGGACGTCAACGATCGTCACCTCGCCGGCCTGCCACGCGTCGTATACCTCGGTTGGCGTCAGCTCCCGCATCGCCGTGGATCCTAGTGCAGCGGCGCGCGAATGTGGTCGCGCGGGCGCGCTAGAAGTCGAGCGGCAGGATCAGATCGCCGTTGATGGCCGTGATCAGGCGCTCGATGTCGTCGGTCATGTTGGAATGACTCCACGTGCGCAGGTCCATCAAGAGTTCTTCGGTGCCGAGTTCGATCATGTCGTCAAAGGGCTCGACCGCGGCTTGATCGAATGATCCGACGTGGTGCCACTCGCAGTTCGGGCAACGGCGCTCCATCGTCCACGTACCGCCGTCACACTCTTGCCAGGTGAGCGGATACACAAGATCGCTGGAGCACTTCGGGCAGCAGTGCAGTGGCAGTTCGGTGCCGAGCGGCGCCGCTGCCGGTTGGCTGCCGGTTGGAGTGGGAGGCACGTCGGGATCGATGAGGTAGATGATCTCGATCATCTGTCCGCTGGGCAGGGAGATCTTCTTGGTGCGGTAGTCGCTCATTGATCGCGTCCTCGTTCTGCCGAGCCCGTGTCGGTGACCATCGGTCGCCGCTTCCCGTATCGACACCCTGGGTATCGGCGTCCGTGCGAGGGACTTAAGCCGAAGGGACCGATCTCCCGGTGACGCGCGTGATTATCCCGGCCGTTGGCCAGGTCTGGGTGTGCTCTCGGTTAGCTCTTGGCCAAACCCGGCACCGGGCGAGCCACACACCGCGATCAGACCGCGACCGCTCCGAGCTCAGCAACGCGGTCCGCTTCGAACGACGATCGCACCAGCGGTCCGGCCTCAACGTGACTCAGGCCCAGCTGATGACCCCGCGCCGCGAGTGCCCCGTACTCGGCGGGGGCATAGAAACGGGCCACCGGCAGATGTGCCGGGCTCGGGCGCAGGTACTGCCCCACCGTGACCAACTCGCATCCGACCGCGACGAGGTCGGAGAACACGGTAGTGATCTCCGGGAGCCGTTCACCCAGGCCCACCATGATCCCGGTCTTGGTGCGCAAACCCGAGGCCGCCGAGCGCGCCAGCAACTCCAGTGTGCGCGCGTAGCGTGCACCGGGGCGGACGCGGCTGTAGAGGCGCGGCACCGTTTCTGTGTTGTGGTTCAAGACGTCGGGCGCAGCATCGATCACGATGTCAAGGGCCTCACGTGACCCGCGCAGGTCGGGAATTAACACCTCGACCTTGATGTCGGGGTTGCGGTCACGCAGTGCACGGATGGTGGCAGCGAAGTGCTCGGCTCCACCATCGGGGAGATCGTCGCGGGCGACGGCGGTGACGACGACAAACCGCAGGTTCATCTGCGCGGCCGCCTCGGCGACACGTACCGGCTCGTCGGGGTCGGGCGGGCCGATCGGGCGAGCGGTGGCGATATTGCAGAAGCGACACCCACGGGTGCAGTTGCTCCCGGCGATCATGAAGGTGGCGGTCAGCCGCGACCAACAGCGCCCGATGTTCGGACACGCGGCCTCTTGGCATACGGTCGTCAGACTCTTGTTGCGCATCAGGGCATTGGTCTGGACGAAGCCACCCGAGATGGGGTTCTTCGCGATCACCCAACGGGGTAGTCGTTCGGTGCGGATGAGCTGACCAAGCTCAGCGGCGCTGACATCGACCAGCTCGAGCCGGTCCACGGGCCCCGTACCGATCAGCCGTTCGCCGAGGAGGACATCGGGCAGTCGCCCGATCGCCTGCGCGTCGCGCACCGCCGCCTCGACCTGGGCGTCAACGGGGCCATGGATGCGAAACCCACGATCAAAGTCCACGGATGTGAGGGTAGCGGATGGCACGCTCCGGTGGGTACGCTCAAGGCCGCATGGTTCTCTCTGATCGCACGATCCGCGAATACCTCGCCTCAGGGCGGTTGGGGATCGACCCCTATGACCCGTCCCTCGTGCAGCCGTCCTCGGTCGATGTTCGAGTGTCATCCGAGTTTCGGGTGTTTCAAAACAATCGTCAGCCGTTCATCGATGTCCGTCGCCCCTCGCAGGATCTGACCGACATCGTGACCATGGTCGATGACGAGCCGTTCATCTTGCACCCCGGCGAGTTTGTCCTCGGATCAACGCTCGAACGGGTGAGCATTCCGGATGATCTGGTGGCCCGGCTGGAGGGCAAATCGAGCCTGGGCCGGCTCGGCCTGCTGATTCATTCGACGGCGGGATACATCGATCCGGGTTGGGATGGCCAGATCACGCTGGAACTCTCGAACGTCGCGCGGCTGCCGATCACGATCTACCCCCGCATGCCCATCGGCCAGATCTCATTCCTCACGCTGACCACCCCCGTCGACAACCCCTATCGCGGGAAGTACCAGGGCCAAGTGGGCCCGACCGCGTCCGAGTACTACAAGAACTTCCCCGGTCAGGAGTAGTTCGAGCGCCGGCTTGCGGGCCGGAGTAACGAGTTCGCGATCCCTCCCCCAACGACTGTTGCCACCAGGCCGATCAGGGTGACCTCGGTCCACCGCGCAAGTCCCCCGGGGGCAAATGCCGGTGCGTGCCGCCCGTTGATCTGGTGCACGACCGTAGCGGCGGCAACAAAGGCGACGTACAGGATGTTTGCGATCGCCCATGCCGCAGCTGCGTTCGCTACCCGGTTGCGGATGGCGCGCACGCCCGTCAGAAACCCCGCCACGCATCCGACGATCAGGACGATGGCGATACGCACCGGCAGCTCGCGAGGTCCGGAGACGATCAGTCCGATTCCGCCGGCAAGACCGCCCCATGTGGCCGCGATGGCGTCGATGCGACGCGGTCGGGAGCTGCGATTCAAGGCGGTCACAGTCGTCATGCTACCCTGAGTCCGTCTGCGGTCCGGGGCTTGGACCTTCACGCAAAGGCGAGGCGTTGTTGGACATCACTCCCCTCCACCTCTTTATCGTGTTGATCATCGTGCTGGTGCTCTTCGGGGCCAAGCGGCTCCCTGAACTCGGTCGGAGTCTCGGAAGCAGCGCCCGCGAGTTCAAGAAGGGCATTTCCGGCGACGAGTCGACCCCGATTCCTCCTCCGCCGCCCGAGGTGCCCACCAAGCCCGTGGATACACACGACGTCGAGCACCACTGACGTCCTTCTGATCGCGGCCCGGGTCGTCCCTGGCGACGGTCCGGTAGTGAGTCCCGGAGCGGTACTGGTGGTTGACGGACGCATTGCCGCCCTAGGCAGCCCTGACGCGCTTCGAGGCAGATACCCCAAGGTCGGCGTTCGAGACCTGGGCGATTCCATCCTGGCGCCCGGTTTCGTCGATGCGCACTGCCACCTTGAGTGGGCCCTGACGGCAGGTCTCGC
>JADGPH010000094.1 GCA_017882555.1 Thermoleophilia bacterium | reverse complement strand
GATCCACGGCCGCTGCTTGAACAAGATCGCGGTGGCACGCCGGGCAGATGCTGCTTCGTCCCGGCGGTGCGCGAGTCGATGCACGTCGACGCGGACGCCGCGTTGGCTGAGTGTTGCTCCGCGAGGCGAAGGCTTGACCTCGGTGGGGGCTACAAGCGCGAGACGAGTTCGGCCACGATTTCCGCGGCGGGCTGTGGCTGTTTGGCGAGCGCAACGCTCTGTCCGGCCCACAGCGATAACGCCTCGATCTCACCGGTTGTTCCAACGAGCGGGGGCGCGGGGGAATATCGAAGGATCGGTTCGCCCGAAGCGAAGAGCGCTATCACTTCGCCCTCTCCCGGTCGACTACCCGGTGGTGGCTGGCCGGCGGCCTCCCACCTCTCGGCCGTTGAGTTGTGGATGGCGCGGTGAGGGGCATCCGGCCATCCCACCTCATAAAGGTTGGCGTACCACTCTGCATCGGTCTCGGTCGCGGATATCAGGAGGCGCCGGTATTCCTCGTGGATCGGCATTTCGTCGGCTAAGAGGAACCGAGTGCCGAGCCAAGCGGCCTGCGCACCAAGGGCGAGCACGGCTGCGACTCCTCGAGCGTCGCCAATCCCACCGGCCGCAATGACCGGTATGGGTGCCACCGCGTCGACTACCGCTGGCACCAACGGGAGCGTCGCCACACCACCCCAGACATGCCCGCCGGCCTCCCAGCCCTGCGCAACGACGACGTCCACTCCACATCCGACTGCGCGCCGGGCTTCCTCGGCGCTGCCGACCGTATGCATAACAACCCCTCCGGCGTCATGCACCAAGTCGACGTAGCTCTGGGGATCGCCGAAGATGAACGACACGATCCGTAGGCCAGCAGAAAGGGCCTGATCGACTCGTCGGTGCTGATCCGAGGTGAGAGCGAAGTTGCCGCCAAACGGACGATCGGTCAGCGCTGCCGTTTCACGAACCAGATCTCCGGCGTCGTCGACCCACCACAGCCCCATGGTGCCGAGCGCGCCGGCATTTGAGACCGCGGCGGGCAGCCGGGGATCTGCAGCCATCGGCGCCGACACAATCGGGCGTTCAATCCCCAGCAACTCGCACACCGGCGTGTGGGTACTCATTGCGATGGCCCCCTTTCTGGCGCCCGCGGCGCCGGTTGACTAGGCTCAATGTAGACCCGAAAGGCCCCGATGACGCCCGGGCTACCAGTGGTCCACACCCGTGCCGCGGACCGGGGGTCCGGACCGGTGGACCACCGGGCGCGAGTGGCCCGGACGGCGGCCATCGTTCTCGTCACCCCTCAACCATGGACAGGAGCAGATCATGCGCAGCGACATCGCCCCCGGCGGCACCTTTCCCGACTACGAGTTGCCCGATCACGAGAACCTTCCTCGAAAGCTCCGCGAGATCCAAGGCGACGGCCCCCTGATCCTCACGCTCGCGCGCGGGCACTACTGCCCCAAGGAGCACCAGCAGCACCTCGAGCTCGCCGCCAACTACCCCAAGATCGCAGTGGCCTACACGAAGATTGCCACCATCTCGACCGACACCCATCACGCGAGCCAGGAGTTCCGCGCGTCGACCGGTGCCCAGTGGCCGTTCCTCTCCGACCCGGAGCGGACCGTCCAGAAGGACCTCGACATCCAGGAGTACACCGACCCCGAGCACGACCCGATGATCCCCCACACCCTCGTGCTCAAGCCCGGGCTGGTCATCCACAGCATCTACAACGGCTACTGGTTCTGGGGACGTCCCTCCTTCGTGGATCTCTGGCACGACCTACGGACCGTGACCCGCGAGATCCGCCCTGACTGGGACCTAAGCGAGCCCGGGGTGCGTGAAGCGTGGGACGCGGGCGACTACTCGCTATTTCACGGATGGGACAGGCGCTCCCCTCAGTCGATGCCGTCGTCTTACCATCCTTAACACTGCGGTGGCCACCATACCCGGCCGCGGGTGATGCCTCAAGCAGGGGGGCATCAGCATCCGACTTGTCGAAGATCCAGCTCCGGCAGCCGCGTAAGCGTGCGCTCTAAGCCACAGCAGCCCGAGTCGGCCCGGCCCGTCGCCCGGTCTGTGGGCACGTGGTGTCGGTCAACGTCGGCATGCCGAAGAACGTGCGCTGGCAAGGGAAGAACGTCTATTCCGGCGTCTTCAAGGACCCCGTCAGCGGTCACCGCCGAGTCGGCAAGCTGAACATCGAGGGCGACGGTCAAGGCGATCTGGCGGGGCACGGAGGCGAGCAGCGGGCCGTGTTCGTCTACCAGATCGACTCCTATCGGTACTGGGAACGCGAGCTAGGACGAAACGACTTCGTCTACGGACAGTTCGGCGAGAACTTCACCGTCGAAGGACTTGGTGACGACGAGGTCTGCATCGGCGACCGCTACCAGATCGGCACCGCCACGTTCGAGGTAACGCAACCACGCGTCACCTGCTACCGCGTCGGGATCCGCATGAACGACCCGCGCGTTCCCGCCTTGCTCGTTTCACACCATCGCCCGGGCTTCTACTTCCGCGTGCTCGAAGAGGGCGAAGTACAAGCGGGAGACGAGATCATCAAGCTTGCTTCCGGCCCCGAACAGATGCCGGTCGCTGAGGCGGATGCCCTGCTCTACCTCCCTGGGCACCCGCGCCAGGAACTGCTGCGAGCCCTCCGGATCCGTGCCCTCAGCCCCGGCTGGCAGGCCTCGTTCCAAGCTTGGCTCGAGAAAGAACCCGGTAGCGACAACGCCGGCCTTGCGGTGACGAGCCCGCCTCCGGCCTGGCCGGGCTTCCGTCAGCTGAGTGTCACCGCAATCACTCGCGAAAGCGACTCGGTGATCTCCTTACGACTCGAGGACCCCACGGGCGCAGCACTGCCAGCCGCCCGCCCAGGTCAGTGGCTCGCTGCGAGTCCAGCCCGATACGCAGCTGAGGCCGGTGCTCCGCAACTACTCCCTCTCCGGACCGCCCGACGCCGGCTACTACCGCATCGCCGTCAAGCGCGAACCCGACGGCGCCGCCAGCGGCTGTCTGCACACCCTCCTCCGCGTCGGCGCCCAGCTGGAGATCGCAGCGCCTCGTGGCACCTTCATCCTCGACCGGACGCATGCACCCGTGCTGCTGATCAGCGCCGGGATCGGTGCCACCCCAGTTCTCGCCATGCTTCAGGCGCTGGCGGAGGAGCATTCCGATCGCGAGATCTGGTGGCTGCACGGCGCACGCAACCGGCGCGAGCACTCGTTCGCCGCCGAGGCCCGCAGTCTCCTCGCCTCGCTTCCGAACGTACATACCCACGTGTACTACAGCCGTCCCGATCCGAACGACCTCGAAGGCCGCGACTGCGAGAGCGCGGGCCGTCTCACCGGATCACTGCTCGCCGAATTCGAGCCACCCCCGCGATGCCCAGGCATACCTGTGCGGACCTACACCGTTCATGGAAGAGATCAGCGCCGGTCTGGCGGCGATGGGGATCGACGCCTTACGCATCCACACCGAACCGTTCGGACCCGCGCCGGGCCTGACGCCCGGCATCGCAGCAACACCTGCGCGGACGCCCCACCCACCCGCCGGCCAACCTGGAAACGGCGCAACCATCCAGTTCGCCCGCAGCAACCTCGCCATCCCATGGAGCAGCGACTACAGCAGCCTGCTCGAACTTGCCGAAGCAGGCGACGTACCCGTCCGTTGGTCGTGCCGCACCGGCGTCTGCCACACCTGCGAGACGACGCTGATCGCCGGTGAGCTCGACTACAACCCCGATCCCGTAGAGCCGCCCGCTGACGGGAGCGCGCTCATCTGTTGCTCACAGCCACACGGCGACATAGTGCTCGATCTATGAGCGGCCGATGCACCGAGCGCGTCGGTTCGCTGTGGCCGAGTGCGGCTTGACAGGCACACTCGGCGTACAAGCCGGGAGGTTAGCGCGCCACTCGATCAGCAAACAGTCGGATCGGCGACGGCGACGCGAGGGCCGTCCCCAGACAGCGCGCCCACACAGGTGGTCAAGACGGTGGACGCCAACCTCTGGGCAGGGTCGTCTGACCCACCTCGATCAGGTAGCCGTCGGGATCGCGGATGTAGCAGCGCATCTCGGTCTCGTGCTGCTTCGGCGGCGTCAGGAATTGGGCGCCCCGCGCGCTCCACTGGGCGTACACAGCTTGGATGTCCGCAACCCGGATGTTGAGGAAGCTGCTCACCCGATCTGGGTCGGGCGGCGTCTCGAGCGTGACGGTCGGCTTGTCGTCCGTCGGACCTCCTCCGACGTTGATGATGATCCAGCTGTTGGCTAGCGCGACGTACGTCACCTCGTCATTCAGATCGGCGGAGATGACTGTCTTGCCGCCAAGTACTTCGGTGTAGAAGCGGCGGGAACGCTCGACATCATCTGCAACGATGAAGTGGGCCAAGACCATCTCCTCGTCGATGGTGCTCATGCTGACCTCCGTTGTTGGCATTGACTCCATAGTCGCGCCTTATACCGCGCTCGCGCCTGTGTGCCCTAGCCCGATGCCCGGGCGCTGTGCGTTCGCCGCCCGCTTCGCGCCCCGGTGTTGCGGAGCGCGTGGGGCGGCATGTCCGCAGCGTGGCTTTTGCGCGGGCTGCATTCCGCGTTCCGCATGTGTCGGTGGTATGGACCGCTCCGGGGCGGCAACCGATCCATTGGGAGGTCTTGACAGTTTTGACCGCAGGGAGGAGTGTGCGCAAGGTACTACACGGGGAGCCGGGCGGACCGGGCCCTGACGCGCGACACGACCTTAGGAGGCTCGGATTTCCGCTACAGAAGTTGCAGAACATGCGGGACTCCGGTCGATTTGGGGGTGAGTTCGGAGTTGGGGCGGCCGGGCCGTTGACCTGGTGGTGTGCCGGGCTCTGCTCGGCGATCATCGCCAGATAGCGGAGCCGGAGCCCGGGTCAAGCGG
>JADGPH010000093.1 GCA_017882555.1 Thermoleophilia bacterium | reverse complement strand
GCCAAGGGTCTCTGGGATCCACGCCGCACCAGTGACCTGCCCGCCGCGATCTCCGAGGCCCTCCGCTGCGCGTGTACGCCACCGTATGGCCCGGTCGTCGTGAGCCTGCCGATGGATGTCCTGGTCAGCGCCCCCCCGGTGGATCCGCACACGCCGGTGGGGTGGGGTCTGGCCCCCGCACCGAGCGCGACGGCGATCGCCGAGCTTGCCGCGCGCGCCGCTGGTGCGGAGCATCCCGTGCTGCTCGTCGGCGATGGCGTGGCGCATGCCGACGCGGGTCCGCAGGTCGTGGCGCTCAGCGATCGCCTTGGCGCCCCCATGCTCGGTGAGCCGTGGGCGAGCCGTGTTGCGGTCCACGCAAATGCGGCCCTGTGGGCCGGATCGCTGCCGATCTTCGGTGCGCAGATCCGCGCGCGGCTGGCCGGCCACGACCTCGTGATCGCACTGGGGATGCCGACCTTCCGGCTGTTCGGCTCAAGCCCAGGGCCGACGCTCGCCCCGGAGACCGAGCTCGTGGTGATCGACGAGGGTCCCGCGGATCTGAGTTCGGGCGTGCGGCCGGTGCAAACGATCCAAGGGGGCCTGGTCGCGACCATCGCCGGTGTCCGCGCGATCCTCGGCGCACCTGATGCGCGGGTCGGTGACCGACGCACCGCCGCGATTGCGACCTGCGCGCTGGCGCGTCGCGCCGCACGTCGTGCGGTGGTGGGCGCTGGGGGCACCACCGCGATTACCGCGACCGACTTCGCACGGGGGGTTGCGGGCGTGATCGGTCCCCGCGACGTCGTGTTTGATGAAAGCCTCACCGCGGGTCGGGCTGTGCGCACGATGATGGGCGCTCGCGCACCAGGGTCGTGGTTCGCCCATCGTGGGAGTGCGCTCGGCTGGGGGCTGCCGGCGGCGGTGGGCGCAGCGATCGCCCATCCGGAGCGCCGGGTGATCTGCCTACATGGCGACGGCAGCCTGCTGTTCGGCATCCACGCCCTCTGGACCGCGGCCCACCTCGGGTCGCGGTTGGCCTTGGTGGTGGCCGACAATCAGGGCTATGAGATCTTGCGCGCCGGCATGGAGGGGATGACCGGTCGGGCGCAGGGCAGCTGGTCCGGGCTGGCGATCCGCGCACCTGAGCTGGATATCGTCCAGATCGCTCGCGGCTTTGGTGCCAGCGCCGAGCGGGTCGATCACCCACGCGAGCTGGCGGGTGCGCTACGTGATCTGCTTGGGCGTGCGCACGACGGCCCGGCGGTGCTGGTCGTCCGGATTGTGGGGACGACCCCGGCGATCGGTTATCCGATCGCCCCCCAGGCGGGAGACGGGTAGGTCATGGGGCCGCGGGCGGTCGCGCTGCGCCGCTCGCCACCAGCGACACCGCGAGGACGTTCTCATGGGCGATCTCGGGCGCGGTCGGTGCGTCTGTGCGCAGCCGCACGCCGAGTTCGGTGACGAAGGCCGCCTCGATCGCGGCGATCACGGCAGCGTCGGTCAGATCTGGCTGGTACGCCCGGATGCCACCGGCGCACGCCGCGAATGCCGCGTCCAGGGCGTCGGTGTCCGCGGGCTCGGGTGACAGAGCCCGCGCAAGGGTCCGCGGGTCGAAGTCGAGCGCAATGCCGCACTGGAAGATGGTCCCCTGCGGGCGTCGGACCTGCGAGAGCCCGACGCACTTGCGGCCGTCGGGACCGATGACCTCAAAGGGCGAGATCCCGCCAAAGCAGGCGCGCGCGGCCAGCAGATGCAAGGGGTCGGTGCGCGCTTGGGCGACGCGGGCAGCCGCGAGTGGTATGGCCGTCGCGGGGACGTCAAGTGTGCGCAGTGCGCTCGCGATGGCCATACCAATCCATGCGTAGGCACGGGCCACATCGCGGTCGGCCAACGGGTGCGCGGGGGGGAGCACGACGTCGAGCCCGAGCAGTCCCGCATCCCAGAGCACCGGGCCGCCACCGGAGCGTCGATGCACAATGCCGATCCCCGCGGCGCGGCACGCGGCGGTGCTGATCGCCTCGGATCGTGCCCCACGACCGACGACCAAGACACGCTCGGTGACCGTCGACCACGATGCCACCGGGGCCGCGCCGGGCACCATCTCACCCAGGAGCGCAAGCGGGCGGGCGACGGCGATCGGCCCCGCGAGGGTCGCGGGGCCGATGCGTCGCCACAGATCAGCGCGGGCCGAAGGCAGCCGTCAGAATCCGCTCTTGCTCGGCCTGGTGGGCCTGGGGATAGCCTTCGCTGGTGCTCGCCCGGCGATCGCGGCCTTCGTAGTCGAGGCTCACGCCCCCGGGCAGGACCCGGTCGGTGATGTTGGGCCAGATGAAGTCCCATGCCCCCATGTTGGCGGGCTCTTCTTGGACCCACAGGATCCGATCGATCCCGGGGTAGCTGGCAATCAGGTCCCGCAGCTCGTTTTCGGGGAACGGGTAGAGCATCTCGACCCGGCCGATCGCCAGATCGTGGCGCTTTGGCCGCAGCGTGCTTGCCTGAAGCTCGTGGTAGATCTTGCCGCTGCACAGGATGAGGGTCCGCACGCCCTGCTTGTCGGTCACGGTGGGGTCATCCAGCACGGGGTGGAACCATTGGGTGACCAGCTCGTTCAGGCTGGAGCTGGCGGCCTTCAGACGCAAGAGGCTCTTGGGGGTGAATATCACCAATGGGCGCTGTTTGTCGCCGAGGGCTTGCTTGCGCAACAGGTGGAAGTACTGCGCGGCGGTCGAACAGTTGGCCACGCGGATGTTGTCTTCGGCTGCCAGCTGCAGGAAGCGCTCGATGCGGGCCGAACTGTGCTCCGGCCCATTGCCCTCGTACCCGTGGGGCAAGAGCATCGTGAGCCGCGAGGTCTCGCCCCACTTCGCACGACCCGAGGCGATGAACTGGTCGATCATGATCTGTGCCCCGTTGGCGAAGTCGCCGTACTGGGCTTCCCAGACCACCAGCGCTTCCTCGGCGCGCGCGGAGTAGCCGTATTCGAACCCCAGTGCGGCCGCCTCCGAGAGCGGGCTGTTGTGCAATTCGAAGCTGGCCTTGGCATCCCTGAGGTTGCTCATCGGGATGTACGTCTGGCCGGTATGGGGCGTCCATGTCTCGCCCTCGCCGACGTCGTGCAGTTCGAGGTGGCGCTGGGTAAATGTCCCGCGCGCGACGTCCTGGCCGGTGAGTCGGATCGGGACACCCTCAACCACGAGCAGCGACGCGATCGCGAACGCCTCTGCGTGGGCCCAGGTGATGCCGCCGACCGTCTCGAGGGCCTTGCGGCGCCGCTCGAGCTGCGGCTTGAGCTTGGGATGGATCGTGAACGTCTCCGGAGCGGTGATCAGCTGCTCGTTGAGATCGCGCAGCACCTCTTCGGGGACACTGGTCGTGATCGGCCCCGGGGAGGCGGGGCGCGGCGGTTCTTCGACCGCCGGGACCTCCTGGTTGGCCACCGCGTGGTGGGCGTCGGTCATCCGCTGCTCGGCGTCGGCGATCATCTGGTCGAACTGTTGCTCGGTGATCAGGCTTTGCTCGATGAGCGAACGACCGAAGATCTTCGACACCGGCTCATGGGCCTTGATGGTGCGGCTCATCACCGGCTGGGTGTAGGCCGGTTCATCGACCTC
>JADGPH010000092.1 GCA_017882555.1 Thermoleophilia bacterium | reverse complement strand
CGGATAGGTCAACCCGTAGCTCTGATGGAAGTTCAGCGCATCGCCGGTGAGATCTTTGACGTCAACTCCGAGAACGTAGACCCCTCGGGCGCGATAGCGATCCCAAATCGACTGCAGAATTGGCGCCTCGTCGATACACGGCGTACACCACGATGCCCAGATATTGAGCACCACCGGATGGCCGCGCAGCTGCGCCAGCGACAGCCGCTGCCCGGCCGTCGGGATCCCCGGCGCGCTCGTCAGGACGGGATCCGAAAACGAGGGAGCCGCGACCCGTTGACCCTTGGCGATCGCGGAATTGATCGAGTCGTTGACCCCGCGGTTCATCAGCCCCACGGTCAGCACGGTGCCAAACGCCAAGATCACGGCAGCGCACACCGCCGCGATGGTGATCTGGCGACGATCCCAACCGTGACGACCGCTCGGGGGTGTCGATGTCTCGGGTGAGTCCACGTCCGACAGCGTAGCGCCACAGACGGGGGACGGACGTCCATATCTGCGCCGGCGCACTACCGCATTGGCGGTGCCCCCGGTGCGGGCGCGGCGCCCCCACCACCCGTCTCGGCGCGACCGAGTAGCTCCGCCGCCGTGGCCGCCGGGTCGTTGACGCGCATCAGCGCCTCGCCCACCAGGACCGCGTCGATCCCGGCCTGTTCGAGCTCGGCAACATCGGCCCGGGTGGTGATGCCCGACTCGGCGACAACGATGATCCCAACGGGGATCAGCGGCCGGAGTCGCAGGCTCGTCCCGAGATCGACATCGAGGCTGTGAAGATCACGGTTGTTGATCCCAATAATCCGCGCACCTGCGGCAAGCGCCGTCGCGAGATCGCCCTCGTCATGGACCTCGATGAGCGAGTCGAGCCCAACCGCGTCGGCGGCGTCGATCATCGCGCGCAGTGAGGCGGCGTCGTCGAAGGCCGCGACGATCAAGAGCGCGGCGCTGGCGCCCGCCATCCGGGCTTCCACGAGTTGGTACGGATCCACAAGGAAGTCCTTGCGCAACAACGGCGTCGTGACCGTGGCACGGGCCACTGCCAAATCATCCAGGCTCCCGCCGAACCATTTGGGCTCGGTCAATACCGAGATGGCCGCCGCGCCGGCCGCGGCGTACGCGCTGACGATCGGAGCCACCTGTGCATCCGCCTGAATCACGCCGCGCGACGGACTTGCGCGCTTCATCTCCGCGATCAGGCTCATCCCGGGCGCGGCCAACGCCGTGGCAAACGGACGCTCGCCCGACAGCTCGGACAGTTGCGCACGTAGGGCGTCCTCTGGGACCGCCTGGCGGCGGCGCTCGAGCTCGTGGCGCGTATTGGCAATCACCGTCTCGAGAAACGTCGGCACGTCGCTGCGACTCCGCTGATCAGGGGTTGGAGGTCGGCGCGAGCCGACGTGTCACCGCACAGAATGCGGCGAGCCGTTCGGCGGCGGCGCCCGAAGAGATGCTGCGGATGGCCTGCGCGATGCCGTCGGCCAGATCGCCGGCGGCGCCCGAGATCCAAATGGCCGCGCCCGCGTTGAGCACCACCACATCGTGCGCAGGCCCGGCGGCGCCGCCGAGGATGTCGCGAATCTGAGTCGCGTTCTCATGCGGATCGCCACCGGCCAGCGACTCGACAACGGATGGGGCAAAGCCGAACCCCGCCGGGTCGATCTCCAGGTGGCGTACCCGGCCATCCTCAACTTCATACGCGTCGGACACGGCGCCGACCGAGAGCTCATCCATGCCGTCGCGCCCACGCACCACCAGGGCCCGCTGGGTCCCCAGCTGCGCCAGGGCACCGGCCATCCGCTCCATCGCCGCCGGGTCGGCGACGCCAATGACCTGGTGTGTCGCACCGGCGGGGTTCGTCATCGGACCAAGCAGGTTGAACACGGTGGGCACGCCCAACGCGCGCCGTACCGGCGCCACGTGCGCAAAGGCCGGATGGTGTGAGGGCGCGAACATGAACCCCACCCCAACCTCCCGAAGGCAGTCCGCCACGGCACCAGGGTCGAGATCGATGCGGGCCCCGAGTGCTTCCAGCACATCGGCGCTCCCGCTTCTGCTGGTGTTCGAGCGATTGCCGTGCTTGGCGACGGCAACCCCGGCACCGGCCGCCACGAAGGCAGCTGCGGTGGAAATGTTGAAGGTCGACGTCCCGCCGCCGGTGCCGCACGTGTCGACGAACGGGCCGGGCGGCGGCGCCACGGGAATCGCGCGGGCCCGTAAGACTTCCACGAGTCCCGCCAATTCCTCGGCGGTCTCACCCTTCGCACGCAGGGCAATCAAAAAACCGGCCGTCTGGATCTCGCCGGCCTCGCCGGTCATGACCAGGTCCAGGACCTCGGCGGCGCCCTTGCGACCAAGGTCTTCACCAGCCAGCAAGCGATCGATCGCACGAGAGACGATGGGCGACGGCACTACGCCTCGAGCGTCAGGAAATTCGCCAACAGGGACTTCCCCTGGTCGGTCAGAATCGACTCGGGGTGAAACTGGACGCCTTCGACCGGGACGTCGCGATGTCGGATTCCCATCACCACATCGCCGTCGCACCAGGCCGAGAGCTCCAGCCCTGGGGCGAGCTCCGGCGCGACGACCAACGAGTGATACCGGGTGGCCACCATGGGATCGTCGAGCCCCGCGAACACGGAGCGTCCGTCGTGGTGGATGCGGCTGGTTTTCCCATGCACCGGTTCACGTCCGCGAACGATCTGCGCCCCAAAGGCCGCACCGATGGCCTGATGACCCAGACACACGCCAAACACGGGCACCTTGCCGGCAAAGTGCCGGATCGCCTCCACCGAGATCCCAGCGTCGACGGGCGTTTTGGGTCCCGGTGAGATCACCAGATGTGTCGGCCCAAGCGCCTCGATGCCCGCGGGATCGATCGCGTCATTGCGATGCACGATCACTTCTGCGCCCAACTCGCCGAAGTACTGGAGCAGGTTGTAGGTGAAGCTGTCGTAGTTGTCGATGATTACCACGCGGGCCATGCGGCTCACCACCCCCGCTGGGCGGCCGCAACGTCGATGGCCCGAAACAGGGCGGCAGCCTTGTTCTGGGTCTCTTGGTACTCAAGCTCCGCAACCGAGTCGGCGACGATCCCGGCACCGGCTTGCACGTGGACGCGCCCCTTGGCGCAGACAATCG
>JADGPH010000091.1 GCA_017882555.1 Thermoleophilia bacterium | reverse complement strand
TCTTGGCGCTCCCGGTGCTGCTGATTCCCGTCATCATCATCGGTGGAATTCTGAGCGGGTACTTCACACCGACCGAATCTGCCTCGGTTGCCCTGGCCGTAACGTTGGTGATCGCGATCGGCTTCCGACAGTTGTCATTCCTAATCCTGTGGCGGGCGATGGTCGTCTCGGCCATTGAGACCGGAATCGTCATGTTGCTCCTCGGCGATTCGGCGATCCTCGCCAAATTGCTCTACATCGACGGGTTTGGGTCGTCGATTCAGACCTGGGCGACGGGGCTGACATCAAATCGATACGTCTTCCTGCTGCTGGTCATGGTCTTGATGCTGCTGATCGGGATCTTCATCGAGCCGCTTCCGGCCCTGTACATGTTTGCGCCGTTTCTCGCGCCCCTGGCCGTTGGGGTCTACGGAATCGATCCGGTGCAATTTGCGCTTGTCGTCGTGTTGGCACTGGTGATCGGGCTGATCCATCCGCCCGTTGGCCTCGTGCTCTTCATGGTCAGCAGCATGGCGAAGGTCAGGGTCGAGCGACTCTCCATCACGATTCTGCCGTGGATTGGTGTCAGTCTTTTCGGACTTTTGCTTGTTGCATACGTGCCGGCCAACATCCTCCTCTGGTTCGCCCACCACTTCTAGATTCCCGCGCGCCCGCGCTGCGATGTTCGCCCCGTGCACGATGCAGCCCGGACGCGACAGGCATCGGCTCGAGAGGTGTTTCGTATCGAGAGCGTGAGCCCCGCGGGCGGCGCTGCGGCCCGCCACGCGGGGCTCACGCCTACGACAGCGTGTCGACGAGCGTGCCCATCTCCGTGAGTTGCCAGACGCGGTACGCACTCGAGTCGGTCATCTCGACACAGCCAAGGCTTTGCGGGTAACCATATCCGGGGCGCGAAAACGCATGAAGGGCGTCGCCGCCGCTGAAGTAGCTGATCCAGCGAATGCCGGGGTCGTGGTAGGTGCTGCCGTTCGGGTTGGTTCCGGACATGGTGCCGGAGGCCTCGCGAACGAAGATCGGGAAGACACCGAAATTGGTCGGTCGGCCTGGAATTCCGGTGTTCACGAGGGCCGTGTACACGACCCGACCGTTGTGCCACACCACGAGATGCTGGGGCAGCGGGCGGTAGATGTGCACAAAGCTGTACCCAAAGTGGTTGCCGTGTCCCGAAATCGCGGCCCGCTCAAGCGCCCGCCAGACGCCTGGTCCCATGACTCCATCTGAGGAGAGCCGGTGATCGTTCTCAAACGCCTTGATCGCACCTTGGATCATGACTCCTCGACCGCGGGTCCAGAGGCTCCTGAGCGCGGCCGGCGTGTTGCGGTAACGCCAGGTAAACGTTCCTCCGGGCGGTGCGGTAGCGGCCTGGGCCTGTGCAGGGGCAGTCCGCGAGATCGGCGTCCGCGTCGTGAACTTGAGTGGGAGGTAGGCGAGCTGGGCGAGGAGTTGCTCGGCACGGAGCAGCGACCCGGACTGGACGGCGATCGAGCGCGTGTGACGGGTTGTTCCGGTCCACACTGCATATCGCTCGGTGAAGGTCTCGGTTCCACCCAAAGGGAAGCCAAAGCCCGTGGGCGTGAAGACCGACTCGTATGGGCTGAGCGTCGTCCAATGCCCGGGCGCCGCCGGAGTGATGATCGGCCGATAGGCGGCGATCCCCGCGACAGGCTGGGAGAACCGGAAGTCCAACGGATGGGCTGCGCCGAGGCGCCCGCGGGACAGTGGGGCGATCGACACAGCGGTCGATGGGCTGCCGGTGGCGATCGCCACGCTGAGGTTGGCGGTGGTGCTCACGCCATTCGTGCTCGCGGTGACCGCGACCTGATAGGTCCCACGGACGAGACGGTGCCCGTGGTCCAGTAAGGGCGTGGAGACCAACGTCCGCCCGGCGGGCACGTGTTCGCTCACGGACGCCGAAGCAGCGCCACGGGTGACCTTGACCGTGATGGTCACCGGTGACATCACGGTGACACCCAGTGGGAGGGAGCCGCCCCCGACCACCAGTGCCGGCACGCGAGTCACCGACAGTGCGGGCAGGACGGTGAGGGTACCCGGGTTGTACAGGAACGTGTAACCGGGGTCGATGGCACCGCTACAGACTGTGCCGTAGACCCCCGGGGGCGTCGTGCGGGTTGGCGTAAAGCCGGGGTTCCCGGCCGTGCAACTGGCCGGGGTCGCAGGCAGGGGACTCAAGGAATAGCTGGGATTCCACGTGGGTGTCTGCCCCTGCGTGTAGGTCGCGGTCGGGGCCGTGACGGTGTCCGCAACCTGTCCTGCGAGTGCCATCGACGGCACCACGGCGCCTGCCAGTACCGCCCCACCGACGATCACCAGACGATGCATGCGTTTCCCTTCGTAACGTGTGGCGACATCTTAAGCCCTTCGTCCAGTTTCCCTGCCGGCACCCGGGGCGCCAGCGACGAGAATCCTCCACATCCTTCCAGGCTGATCGACGGGCATATCTCGGCGAGTGCCTCATCGATCGCGCGCGATGCGCTACGGGAGTTCTCGCAACGGGGTTCCCCGGAGTCGCAGCTACACGGTGCTACCCTCAGGACGGAAGCGTTTCGAACGGGTGCGTGCCGACGGGAGTCCTTCCGGCGGCCGCGCTTGCGCGAGGGCCGCGGCCGCGTTCGGCACCTCAGCGAAAGCGCACATCGATGGGAAACGATCAGTTCGCCAGCACGCGCCAATGCGCGATCGCAAGGCGCCAGCCCGCGACGGTTGCGGGTCCCCGCTGAGCGGGCCGTCCGGGATTCAGTTTCGGGGCGGCGGAGACTTCTCGGCCGACGTTCGCAGGTGTCTCGCGACGCTCGGCGACGACGTGGCGGCAGGAAAGCGTGCCCAGCGCGGGATGTATCTGAAGAGCGTCGTCATGATCGCTTGGGCCATCGGGTCATGGGCGCTCCTGGTGTTTTGGGCATCATCGCTCTGGGCCGGAGGTTTGCTGGCGGTGTCCCTTGGACTCGCGGTCGCGGGGATCGGGTTCAACCTCACACACGACGCGAACCACGGCAGCTTCTCGCCACATTCACGCGTGAATCGCACGATGCGTTGGTCAATCGACGCCATCGGCGCGAGTTCGTACGTGTGGCGGGTCAAGCACAATGTCGTGCACCACACCTACACCAACATCTCTGGGGCCGACAGCGATATCGGCCAACTGCCGTTCCTGCGTCTTGCTCCCGATCAGCGCCGGTTCTGGTACCACCGCGCGCAACACATCTACACGTGGCCGCTCTACGGGTTGTTTGCCGTCAAATGGCAGCTGTTTGGCGATCTCACCCAGTTGTGTATCGGAAACATCGAGGGGACTCCCCTGCTCTGGCCACGCGGTCGCGAGCTTGTTGGGTTCTTGGTCGGGAAGTTGGCGTTTATCGGGTGGGCCATCGTGATCCCGCTCATGGTGCGCCCGGTGTGGGAAGTTGCCGCCGGCTTCGCGATTGCGTCATCGGTAATGGCGTTCGTGATCGCGGTGACCTTTCAACTTGCGCACTGTCTCGAAGAAGCCGAGTTCTCGAGCGTCCCGGAGATGGAGCAGGCGGGATCGACCGAGTGGGCTCGGCACCAGTTGGCGAGCACGGTGGACTTTGCGCCCAACAGTCGTCTGCTGACGTGGTACCTGGGCGGCCTGAACTTCCAAATCGAGCACCACCTGTTCTCGCGCGTATGCCACGTGCACTACCCGACTTTGGCCCCGCGGGTGCGCGAGGTCTGTGCTCGGCACGGCGTCGAATACCAGGTGCACACAAGCGCGTGGAGCGCGTTGGCGTCGCACGCCCGGTGGCTACGTAAGATGGGACAGCGGCGGCCGTCGGTGGCTGACGCGGGCGCTCGCTAGAACGACGCGCCCCCGCCGGCGACGGCGAGGGCGCGTCGTGGGCGCGGCCTAGTAGCGGTAGTGGTCCGGCTTGAATGGGCCGTCAAGCGGGACGCCGATGTAGCTGGCCTGGTCCTCGGTCAGCTGGGTGAGCTCGACGCCCAAGGCGCCCAGGTGCAGTCGAGCGACCTTCTCGTCGAGGTGCTTGGGCAGTACGTAGACCTGGCGGTCATAGTCGTCGTTCTTTGTGAACAGCTCAACCTGGGCGATGACCTGGTTGCTGAACGAGTTGGACATCACAAACGACGGGTGCCCGGTCGCGTTGCCGAGGTTCAGCAGGCGTCCTTCCGAGAGCACGATGATGGCGTGGCCGTCCGGGAAGATCCATTCGTCGACCTGCGGCTTGATGGTGTTGCGGCGAATCCCGGGGTATTGGGTCAGACCGGCCATATCGATCTCGTTGTCGAAATGACCGATGTTGCCGACGATGGCCTGGTGCTTCATCTTGGCCATGTCGTCAATCGTGATAATGGCGCGATTGCCCGTGGCGGTGACAAACACGTCGGCGATCTCGACCACCTTGTCGAGCGTCGTGACCTGATAGCCCTGCATGGCGGCCTGGAGGGCGCAAATCGGGTCGATCTCGGTGATGATGACCCGCGAACCCTGGGCCCGCAGGGATTCGGCACAGCCCTTGCCGACATCCCCGAAGCCGCACACCACGGCAACCTTGCCCCCGAGCATCACGTCGGTGGCACGGTTGATCCCATCAACCAGCGAATGGCGGCAGCCGTAGAGATTGTCGAACTTCGACTTGGTGACCGAGTCGTTGACGTTGATCGCCGGGAATAAGAGCGCGCCCTGCTCGGCCAATTGGTAGAGCCTGTGCACACCGGTCGTTGTTTCCTCGGTCACGCCCCGGATCCCGGCGGCGATGTTGCTCCACCGGTTTGGGTCCTCACGCAACGAACGGCGCAACAGGCCAAGGACGACCGCGAATTCCTCGGATTCGGCGGTGCCCGGGTCGGGCACTTCACCGGCCAGTTCGCACTCGCGCCCCTTGTGGACGAGCATCGTCGCGTCGCCGCCGTCGTCGAGGATCATGTTCGGTCCGCCGCCGTCCGGCCAGCGTAACGCCTGCTCGGTGGCCCACCAGTACTCGTCAAGGCTCTCGCCCTTCCAGGCAAACACCGGCACGCCGGTGGGTTCGTCGGCGGTTCCATGCCTGCCCACCACAGTTGCCGCGGCCGCATGATCTTGAGTCGAGAAGATGTTGCAGGACGCCCAGCGCACCTGTGCGCCCAGTGCGGTGAGCGTCTCGATGAGCACCGCAGTCTGCACGGTCATGTGCAGCGATCCCGTGATGCGCGCTCCGGCGAGCGGCTGACTGTCGGCGTACTCAGCACGAATTGCCATCAATCCGGGCATCTCGTGCTCTGCCAGGCGAATCTCGTTACGACCGAAGGCGGCGAGCAAGAGGTCGGCGACTTTGAAGTCCGTGGAAGTCAGCAGCGCACGTGTCGTCATGCAATCTCCATCGTGGGGTATGGGCGGCGCGGGCCTCGGGCACGCGCACCGATGTACGGGCATGGGCAGGGTTGCCGCATAATCCGCACGACATCGCGTGTGTTGCCGACCAACCCTGCGTCAGACACGGATGTCACCGACCAATCCTACTCCGGCGACGGGCCGTGCCGACCGGTGCACCGGTTGACCGGGAAGCAATTCCCTCAAATTTCGCTGCGACCCGGTGCGAATGACACCGGCTCGTAACCGCCCTGGCGCCGCTGGCTGTGATGGGCGAGGATGGACCAATGACACTGATTCTGAAGATCACCGATGAAGGATCGCAGTACTCCGACCAGTTGCACGACCTGCTCGGAGAGTTTGGCCTGGACCCAGCTGTTGACGACGAGCTCGACGATCTCAGCCTTCTGCCCGCGTACGTTCTGGCGGGTGCTTCCATTCGTACCGAAGCGCATTCCCACGGCACGCACATGCATGTGATCGCGATCAACGTCGAGATCGCCGAGGAACTCGAGGCGGCGTTCTACGACGCACTCGGTCAGGTGCTGGAAGCCGGCGACGAAGATGACGAAGACGACGACTAAGAGGCTGCCTGCGAATTGACGGGCAACCTCAGCCCTCCGAAGGGCGTCGTCGCGAGGTCGTCGGCACGCAGGACGTAACGCGACCGAGGGAGCCCTACGCTGTTGGGCACCCCGAGTCGCTCTCGTTGATCAGATCAGCGAACGTTTGCGCTTCGAGATGACTCCTCGGCGGGGGGCCAGCGCTCCCCCGGTCCTGGTTGGCGCTGGCCGAACGTCAGGATGCGTTGGCGACCCGGATCCATTGCTTCGTACGGCCTCACCACCGGAGTGCGCCAGGTAGTGAAGTTCTGGCAGGCGGCGTCGGAGTCCTCGGGGAACTGGCGCACGGCCTCCGCGAGGGCGTGCGCATCCCCGAGCCCGATCCCGGAGCTTACGCCGGTCTCCGGACCAAAGAAGTGGGCCGAGTCCCCGATCAGCAAGACGCCGGGCTTCCACCACTCGGTGCAGCTGAGCAGAATGGGTTCGCCGTAGCGGACCTGGTCGAGCGAGGTCAATCCGGAGACACCCTTCTCCGAGTCGGGCAGCAGGCGAATCCACATTTCCTTGATCGCGTCAAGCCCCGGTGCCAACGCCGCTTGCGCACCGACCTTGTCGATGCTGCGCCAGCCCGCCGAGCCCTGGGGCCATCCCAACGTCCCGATGTGACCGCCATCCGACATGTACGCCATCGCGAACGACACGCCACCTGGTTCAGGGCTCATCCACGTCAGGGTGCCCTCGGGAAGTGGGTCGATCGTGGCGTCCAGTCCGGCCATCTGCCGCACGGGTGAGGAGGTGCCGTCGCACGCGACCACGAGATCCGCGGGGATCGTGCGGGTCCCCTCGGGCCCTTCGGCGACAACCCCCACCACCCGACCAATCGGATCGTGCACGAGTTCGATGACCGTGTGCTCGTATTCGACCGGGAGATCGCGTGCGAGGGCGTCCAGAATCCGCCCAACCTGAACACAGACGGCGACGGTGCTGCCATCTTCGCGGGGCGCGATGTCCCAGCCCTGGCTGCGGATTTCATCAAGAATCCCGACCTCATCGAAGGTCGGAAACCCCTGAAAGCCGAGCATGTAGCCGCGCGGCACGAATACGCCGGCCGGCATCCGCTCGAGCACGATGGGCTCTTGCCCCCGTAGTCGCAGCAGACGTGCGAGGGTCATGCCCACCATCCCCCCGCCACAAATCACGATGTTCATGTATGTCCCTCGCAGATTGACTCGCCGGCGGAATCCTGCCGAGTATGAGTTTGACGCAGACTTCGGACAGGCGCCCGCGATCCGTCAACGACGCCCCCCGCCGCGGCTGCGCTGTCTTTGATGCGACGGCGGCAGCGGGCCCGCATACGCGTCGGCTTCGATAGCCTCTGGAGGGCGCGTCAGCGCAAAGCGAAGGAGCGAGCGTGGCCCGGACCGTGAAAAAGCAGCTGGTGTACTGGGTGCCCTTGCCCGAGGGGGCCGAGGGGGCAGTTTCCGCGTTTGTAAACGGCACCGAGCGCCGCGAGGGCGACGGCATCACGGTGCGCGACGGTCGCATTTGGTTTGACGAGCCCATCCGGGTGCCGCAGGCCACGACCTTCGGTGCCAAATTGATGTTGTCGTTCGGCGTGGGCATGTATGGGGATCTCAAGGGCGACACACTCGACATCCACTTTCAGCGCGGTGGGCGCACGGAGTGGATCACCAACGTGCCACTTACGGAGACTGCGCCCCCGGACGCGTGATCGCCACCAACGATTCCCTCCAGGAGTCCGCAGGTGTCCAGCCGAGGTCCGCCAGACGACGTGCATCGACGTCGATCGACGCACCGAGTGCATCGGCCATCGCCGCGCCGAGCGACAGTGATGCCATCCAGGAGGGGATCCGATCCGGACGCGGGGCCCCGACCGCAGCGCAGATACGGTGGATCAACGCCTCTTGCGTCGGTGACGCGGGTTCGACGGCTGCATACACGCCGCTGGGTGCGCCTTGCGCGGTCCGTAACGCGCGGACCGCGTCGCGGGCGCTGATGAGCGGCATCACATTCTGCCCGTCGCCGACGATGCGGTACTGACGCCGTCGCACCGCGGTGATCACTCCGGAGAACATCCCGCTGTGCCCGTATACCCACCCTAAGCGGACCGTCCGCAACTGCGGCCCGGCAAGCGCCTGTTCTGCGGCGAGGCTCCAGTGCCCCATGGCCACGGGATTGGGTTCGTCGTCCTCGTGGACGAGTTCGGTACCCCGATCACCCCACACCAGGACATTCGAGGCAAGAATGATCGGGCGGTCGTCGTCCAGCAGCTCGCCAAGATGATGTGCGTCGCGCCAGGCCTGCTTGGCATCGCGCCGGACGCGTAGTCGCCGCAGCGGCGGAGCCACGCGCGGCAAACCGAGGTGCCAAACCACATCCGCCTGTGCCGCGTCGTGTTGCCAGGTTCCCGGCTTCGAAAGATTGCCGAAGACCGGCTCTGCTCCGGTCTCGACCAGCTCGCGCAGTGCGTTACCCGTCCGCCCGAGCGCGAGAACGGTATGCCCGTCCGCCACAAGATCCTCGATCAGGACCCGGCCGACCACACCAGTACCGCCGGTCACAAAATGGGTTGCCACCGCACCTCCGCCCGCGCGCCCGGCCCGAGCGCGCTTCGTTGATGACGCGACAGCCTTGAATGCTCAGCCCCCGGCCACCGCCGGGAGAATCGTGACCTCTTGGCCGTCGCTTGTCACAGTACCGATGCCGTCAGCGAACCGGATGTCTTCGCCAGCCACAAACACATTGACGAACCGTCGCAATTCGCCGTCTTGGCACAGGCGATCGCGAAGTCCGGGGTAGCTCGCATCAAGCTGATCGATCAGCTCACGGACCGTGCCCGGAGCACAATCCACGGTGGCGGCACCCGCGGTCAGGGTGCGCAGTGGCGACGGAATCTTTACGGTGACAGACATTGGTGGTCCTCTCGCGTCAGACGACGACGGATTCGAAACGCTTTCGGTCTTAGGCGACGGCGAGCGTGGTGGCGGCCTCAAACGATGCGACGTTGGCGTCGATCTGGACGGCCGAGACGTGGTTGCTGACGACGTCGAGCGTCTTGAGGCCATCACCGGTGATGTACAGCACGATCCGCTCGTCGGGATCGATGTCGCCCGCTTCGGCGAGCTTGCGCAGTACGGCCGTCGTGACGCCACCGGCGGTCTCGGTAAAGAT
>JADGPH010000015.1 GCA_017882555.1 Thermoleophilia bacterium | reverse complement strand
TCGGGCGTACACGTCGGCACGATGAGTACGTCGATCTCGTCGGCACCGCGTTGCGCCGCCTCCAGGACATTGGTGGCGGCCAAGATCGCCAGATCGCTTGTCGCCTGCCCGGGCGCGACGATGCGGCGCTCACGAATCCCCGTACGCGACACGATCCACTCGTCGGTGGTATCGACCTGCCGCTCGAGATCCGCGTTCGAAAGGATCTGCGTGGGCACATAGGAGCCCAGCGCCACCAGACGCGCACGTCCTTGGCTGCGAGACCCCGGAACACCGATCATCCGGTCGCCTTGTCGAGATCGACAAAAGCGAACGACAGACTTGCCGCACATGCGAGCGCATCGCCGACGCGCGCCTCACCCGCGGCCCAGCCGATCTGCCCCCGCTGACGGGTCATGCGCATCTCCAGTTCAAGCGTCTCGCCGGGGCGGACCGGGCGGCGGAAGCGCACCCGCTCGATACCCGCAAACAGCGCGAGGCGCCCCGCGTTCTCCGGCAGGCTCATCGCCGCGAGACCCGCTGTTTGCGCGAGCGACTCGACGATCAAGACTCCTGGGGTAATCGGATTTCCAGGAAAGTGCCCCGCAAAGAACGGCATATCGTCACGCAGGGTCCAGCGCGCCCGGGCTGAGACTCCTGGCACAAGCTCCAGAATCTCGTCAACGAGCAAAAAAGGCTCCCGGTGCGGGAGCAGGTCTTTGGGGTCGGGCAGGCTCACGACAGGAAACTGATCCTATCGGACGGCTTGACTGAGGGCGCCGGATCGTGCCGCCCGGGCGAAGGCCGCACCGGGCCCCGCACCCGTGCCGGCTACGATACCGTCACCAGGTGCACCGACCAGATAACCACAGGCTCCGGGCAGACCGTTGAGCCCCGTCCGCTGGGACCCGATCACCGGGCGGCCGCTGCTGGTCGCCACCGGGCGCACGGAGCGGCCCCACGACACGGGACGTATGGCACCTTCCGACATGTTGCCGCCGGACGATGCGGTGCACGATGGCTGCCCATTCTGCCCCGGCGCAGAGCGTGAAACCCCGCCGGAGGTCTGGGCGGATCGTGCCCCCGGCACGCTGCCGAATACCCCCGGATGGCGGGTCCGGGCAATCCCCAACCGCTTCCCCGTGCTCCCGACCGACGAAGGGGTCCACGAGGTCATCATCAATACGCCTCGCCACGTGCTGGCCTTTTGGAATCTCACCCCGCCCGAGATGAGGAGGGCCATCGATGCGTGGGCACAACGTGAGGTCGCGATGCGATCAGACCCCCGTGGGCTCTGGCCCTTTCTGTTTCTCAATCAAGGAGCAGCAGCGGGCGCGTCTCTACAGCATTCGCACGCGCAACTGATCGGCTTCCCGTTCTCTCCTCCGCGTCTTGCGGGCCGAGAGCAGGCGTTTCTTGCCGCTCCGACGTGTCCGATCTGCGACGAATTGGAGGATCGGCGGCTCGCGCTCATCGCCGAAATGGGATCGCTCGTGGCGTGGTGCCCGCAGGCGCCGACCCTTTCGGGGGGAGTCCGCATCGCCCCTCGAGCCCACCTGCCCGAATGGCCCACCCAACCCGGAACGGAGCTGGCGGCGATCCTGCAACCGGTCATGCGCGAACTCAGTGCGCTCGTGGGGACCTCGGCCGCCAACCTCTGGCTGCACCAGCGCCGCCGGGACGGATCCGACACCATGCATTGGCATATCGAGATCGTCCCGCGACGCGGCACCCTCGCGGGTATGGAGCTTGGTGCTGGCGTGTTCTCCCTGCTCAACGAGCCAAACGGGCTCGCGCACGCGATCCGGGAAGGCATCTAGCCCGCACGCATACATACCCCGCCGAGGGGGGCATACGCTCCCCCGCGGCCTACTCGGCCTCCGGCTCCACAGCATCGATCGCAGCGGCATCAGCGTCGAGGTCCGGCAGGACGCCTTGCACGTCGTCGCCTTCAAACTCGACACCTTCATCGTGAACCTCATCGTGTTCCAGCACCGATGCGACAGTCGCGACCTGGTCGTCGTCGCCCATCACCATGAGTCGGACACCCTCGGTGGACCGACCGGTGCGGCGCACCGAGGCGACATCGATGCGAATCACCTGGCCACCGAGCGACACGAGCAGCAGTTGGTTCTTCTCCCGCACCGGACGGGCGGTCACCAGCTCACCCTTGCGATCGGTGACCTTGATCGTCCGGACGCCCTTGGTTGGCCGACCCTTGCGCGGGTAGTCGGCCATCGGCGTGCGCTTACCGAATCCATTTCCGGTCACAACCAAGAGATCTTCGTCATCGCGGGCCACGCACAGGGCCAACACGCGGTCCCCTGCGGACAGGTTCATCGCCTTCACGCCACGGGTTTGGCGACCCATCGGGCGCACCAACGCCTCGTCGAAGCGTGCCGCCTGCCCACGTGCCGACACGATCAGAATGTCGTCATCACCATCGGTCATCTGCACCCCGACGAGTTCGTCGTCGTCGGTGAGGTTGATCGCAAAGAGTCCGGCTTCCCGCAACACCGTGTCGTACGCCTTGAGTTCGGTCTTTTTGACCATCCCATCACGCGTCGCCAACACCAGGAACCGACCCTCGCTGTAATCCCGAGTCGCAAAGACGGCGCGCACCTCTTCGCCTTCAACCAGCGCGAGCACATTACTGATGTGACGACCGCGGGCGTCTCGGGCGCCCTGCGGCAGCTCGTAGACCTTCTGGCGATATACCCGTCCCCGGTTCGTAAAGAACAACAGGTACGCATGCGTTGAGGCGATGAACAAATGCTCGATGTAGTCGTCATCCTTCAGCCTCGCCCCCCGCAAACCCTTGCCACCCCGGCGCTGGGCACGGTATGTCGAGACCGGCAGGCGCTTGATGTAGCCCCCGCGGGAGATCGACACGACCATTTCTTCCTCGGCAATCAGATCCTCGAGGTCAATCTCGCCCTCGCCCGGAATGATCTCCGAGCGGCGCTCGTCGGCAAATCGCCCGCGCAACGCGAGGATTTCTTCGCGGATCACGGCCATCACCCGGGATTCGTCACCCAAGATCGCACGCAGTCCGGCGATCTCGGTTTGGAGCTGGTCGTGCTCCTTACGAATGCTGTTGCCCTCGAGCTGGGTCAAACGCTGCAGGCGCAAATCGAGGATTGCGCGAGCCTGGACCTCGGTGAGAGAGAAGCGGCTGATCAAGCCGTTGCGGGCATCCTCGGGGTCGGCCGAGGCACGGATGAGGGCGATGACCTCATCGATGTGCTCCAGCGCGATCAGCAACCCCTCCAGGATGTGTGCTCTCTGCTCGGCGCGAGCGAGGCGGAATCGTGACCGGCGGATGACGACTTCGCGCTGGTGGTCAAGGTAGTGGCCCAGAATCGCGCGCAATCCAAGTGTCCGCGGTACGCCATCGACAAGGGCGATCGCGTTGACCCCAAACGTGCTCTGGGCGGAGGTGTGCTTGAAAAGCTTGTTAAGCACGACGAGCGGCACGGCCCCGCGTCGCAGCACGACGACCACGCGGGTGCCGTCGCGCCCGCTCTCGTCGTTCACATCGCTGACCTCGGGAACGACCTTCTCTTCGGCCAATTCCGCGATGCGCCGTACGAGGTCAGACTTGTTGACCTGGTACGGGAGCTCGGTGAACACGATCGCATTGCGACCGTTGCGCAGTTGTTCGTTATGGGCCCGCCCCCGGACCACCACGCGGCCGCGGCCGGTCCGGTACGCATCGACAATCCCCTGTCGGCCAACGATCAGGCCACCGGTCGGGAAATCTGGGCCGTGGACATACTGCATCAACTCTTCGACAGTCAGCTCGGGGTTGTCGATCAGCGCGACGACCGCGTCGATGACCTCGGCGATGTTGTGCGGCGGGATATTCGTGGCCATCCCGACGGCGATACCCGACGAACCGTTGATCAGCAGGTTCGGCAGACGAGCCGGCAACACGACCGGCTCGGTGCGCCGGTCGTCGTACGTGGCGATGACGTCGACGGTGTCTTCGTCGATGCCGCGCAACATCTCGACCGCCACATGCGACAGCCGCGCCTCCGTGTAGCGCATGGCGGCGGCGGGAAACTCGGTTGATCCAAAGTTCCCTTGGCCGTCCACCAGCGGGTAGCGCGAGGCGAAGTCTTGGGCCAAGCGGACGAGCGCGTCGTAGATCGCCTGGTCGCCATGGGGGTGGAATTCACCCATCACGCGACCCACGATGTTGGCGCACTTCACGTGTGGGCGCTCGGGTTGGAGGCCCATGTCGTCCATCGTGAACAGCACCCGGCGGTGGACCGGCTTCAGGCCGTCACGCACGTCGGGCAGCGCCCGACCGACAATGACGCTCATGGCGTAATCGAGATAGCTCGAGCGCATCTCGAGCTCGAGTTCGCGCAATTCAATGCGTCCGTTGCGATCGAGCGTCGACATCTAGCTTCCCCCTGCGCGGATCTCGGCCATCGTGCTGCCTAGACGTCCAAGAAGCGCACGTTGTGCGCGTTTTGCTCGATAAACTGGCGCCGGGGTTCCACCTTGTCGCCCATCAGTGTCGCGAAGAGGTCGCCGGCGGATGCCTCGTCTTCCAGGGTCACGCGTTGAAAGACGCGCCGCTCGGGATCCATGGTGGTTTCCCAAAGCTGATCGCTATTCATCTCGCCGAGGCCCTTGAAGCGACTTAGCGTTATCCCTTCGCGACACAACTCCAGTACCGATGTCCGCAGTCCGTCATAGGTGATCGCCTCGCGGCTGCGCGACCCGCGGGTGATAAGAAATGGCGGTTGCCCGACCAGATCGTCGATACGCGCACGCGTCCCCGCAAGCTGCACCATTTCGCGCGACGAAAACATCTCCAGGCCCAGCCGTGCAGAACTGGCCTCACCGGTTCGGATCCGAATGGCACGAGCCGCCACGACCTGAGCAACCTTGTCCACGTCGGCCTCCAGCCGGAATCGATCGTTGGAGGCGGCCCGCACACCGTCGGCTAGCTCTTCCAGGCTCTGCGGGGTCAGACCCACCAGGCCTTGCGCCTGGACGAAGTCACCCGCGACAAGACCGTAGCTCCCGCGCACGACCGATGCCCATGCTTCGTGCTCGCGCAGCGCGCGCTGCAGGCGCTGAAAGCGCGCTTTCGTTAGTGGGGTCGGCTCCCCCCTCTGGGCAGTGATGCGCACGGCGTCAAGATTCCGATCAAGCAGCCACTCTTCGAGCTCGGATTCCTTTTCCATGTATTGCTCTTGGTTGCCCAGTTTGACCTTGTAGAGCGGTGGACACGCGATGTAGACGTACCCGGCATCGATCAAACCGCGCAAATGCTGAAACAGAAAGGTCAGGATCAGCGTCCGAATGTGCGCACCGTCCACATCGGCATCGGTCATCACCACGAGCTTCTTGTAGCGGGCCTTTGTGATGTCGAAATCGTCATCGATGCCGGTGCCGATGGCAGTGATCATCGCCTGGATCTCCACATTGGAGAGCACCTTGTCGATCCGGGCCTTCTCCACGTTGATGATCTTGCCGCGCAACGGCAAGATCGCTTGGAACGTCGACTGACGGGCACGCACTGCCGATCCACCAGCCGAGTCGCCCTCCACGAGAAACAACTCGGTGTTCTCGGGGTCGCGATCGCTACAGTCGGCCAACTTGCCCGGCAGGCCTCCGGAGTCCAGCGCGCCCTTGCGCCGCGCCAGATCCCGTGCCTTCCGTGCCGCTTGTCGGGCCTGAGAGGCATTCACGGCTTTGGCGCAGACAGCTCTCGCGGTGGTGGGGTTCTCTTCGAAGTACTCGCCCAGCGCCTGATTTACCGCCTGGTTGACGAACCCGGCAATCTCCGAGTTGCCGAGCTTGGTCTTGGTCTGACCCTCAAATTGGGGCTCACGCAACTTGATCGAGATGATTGCGGTGAGGCCTTCGCGGGTATCGGTTCCTTCGAGGTTGTCGTCCTTTTCTTTCAGGAGCCCCTTGGCGCGTGCGTAGTCGTTGAGCAGTCGGGTCAGGGCGGTCCGAACGCCGGTGAGGTGGGTTCCGCCCTCGTGAGTGTTGATGTTGTTCGCGAACGTGTAGACGGCCTCGTTGAACGACGAGGTCCATTGAAATGCCGCTTCCAGCGACCCCTCGGGGCCCTCCGCCTCAATCGTGATGACATCGCGATGCAAGACCTCTCGGCCATCGTTGAGGTAGTCAACGAAGTCGACGAGCCCGCCCTGGTAGCAGTGGGTCTCCTCACGGCCCTCACCGCGCTCATCGATCAACTTGATCGTGAGCCCCTTGGTGAGGAATGCGGTTTCGCGAAAGCGCTTCGCGAGCGTGTCGAAATCGAAGTCCGGCTCTTCGAACACGTCCAGATCGGGACGGAAGGCGATCGTCGTGCCGGTGCGCTTGGTGGGCTCCCCGCGCTGAATCGGCCCCAACGGTTCCCCTACGGCGTAGCTCTGGCTCCACAGGTACCCATCCCGTGCGACGTCGGCGACCAGGCTCTCGGAGAGCGCGTTGACGACGCTGACCCCGACGCCATGGAGACCGCCGGAGACCTTGTACCCCTCTCCACCAAACTTCCCGCCGGCGTGCAGAACCGTCAACACGACTTCAAGTGCGCTCCGACCACCCTGCTCGGCCATGGCCGACACAGGGATTCCTCGACCGTTATCGACGACGGTGCATGAGCCGTCCGGGTGGAGGGTGACCTCGACGCGATCGCAGTACCCCGCGAGGGCCTCGTCAACCGAGTTGTCGACAACCTCATACACCAGGTGGTGGAGTCCTCGCGACCCGGTTGAGCCGATATACATGCCCGGGCGCCGTCGCACCGCCTCAAGTCCCTCAAGTACGGTGATGTCGGTCGCGTCGTATCCGGGGCGCCCCTGGTTGTCGGTTGTCACGCGTCCTTTCCGTCGCAGCACTTCATCTCGAATATCCTATCAATCCGAGTCGGCGGGCGGGCGAGGCTTTAAGCGCAAAATGCAGGGAAAAATAACTTCCCTAGCCGGTCTTTTCGTCCCACCGACGCGCGAGCGAGCTGGTGGCGGCGCGCATGATCGCATCCCGGAGCTGATCGTCCTCGATATCAATCGTCATTCCCTCTGCCGCCTCCCGGGCCGCCTGTGTCGCCTCCGATGACGCGGCTCGGACTGGCGGGGATGCAAAGCTGGGGATCACGACTGCGTGGTCGGCCACGACAACTCGTAATCCGGTCAACGACGCACCCGAGAAGCGGGCCAGCGCAGCCAGCAAGTCATCCGACTGAGCCGAGACCTCCTGCGCCCGAGCCGCGTCGATGCATGCCACTGTGACAACCCCATTGCGCGAACAACGAATCGGGATCGCTCCCGCGCCCTGCGGACCCACCTCTTGCCAGGCGGCGGCCAAGTCGACCTGCTGTGCCCGCGGGGACGACTCGCGCCAATGTGGCAGGAGATGGGCGGCCGGCGCGGGCTCACGCCGATAGCGATGTCTAGGAGGCGTTGCAGGCACCGTCACGCACGTAAAAGATCGTGGCCTCGCGGGAGGTCCCCTGGATGGGCGCTTCGGGGTCCGCCGAGGTCAGGATGACTTGCTCGTCACCCTCAAGGGCCCCGAGCACTGCCGCGCGCCGATCGGGATCGAGTTCTGAGAGTACGTCGTCGAGCAACAGAATCGGTCCTGGGCCCGTGATTCGCATTTGATCGCGGTAGGCCAGCAAGAGCGCGAGCGCGGCGGTCCGTTGCTCGCCCTGACTCCCGAGGCGACGCAAATCACGGGCGCCGGACCCGATCCACATATCGTCACGGTGCGGCCCCGACGTCGTCAGACCGGCCGCAAGGTCGCGAGGGCGGAGTTGCTCGAAGTGCGCACGCAATCGATCCTCAAGTGCCTGATCGGGGGTCTCGATCAGGATCGCAGGTGATGGCTCCCACGCCAACCCACCGTGCGATCCACCTCCCAGACGTTCTAGCCAGTACGCGTACCGGGGAGCGAGCGCGGCGATCGCCGCGCGGCGCGCAGTCAGTACGCGCGCGCCCAGCGTCGCCATCCGGGCCTCCCACGGAAACGCGGTCCGAACATCGGCACCGCCCGTGCGGGCGCGTCGCAACAGGGCGTTACGTTGGCTGAGTGCGTCTTGGTAGCCGGCGAGATCTTCCGCGAAGCTCGGCGCGATGGCCTCGAGCAAACGATCAAGTGATCTGCGGCGTGCCGCCGGCGGGCCTTTGACCGCGCGGAGTTCTTCAGGGACAAAGACCAGGACCGCGCTTGGACGGCGCCAGGTCATGAGTTGGCGAACCCCGACGCCGTCGAGCGACAGGCGCCGACCAACACCGACGGCGTACCCAATCTCCCGCCGAATGATGATGCTCGGGCTGCCAGGGTCGTCAAACTCGCCGGTGACTCGGACGGCTGGGGCACCGGCACGAACGAGGTCGGCCAACTGTGCGGTCCGTGGTGAGACACCGAGTGTGGCAAGCACAATGGCTTCGACAATCGAGGTCTTCCCGGCGCCATTTGGCCCGCTAATCACGATAAGACCGCCGGGCAACTCAACTTCGAGTCGCTCCCAGCATCGCAAATCGCTGACCTCAAGGGACCGGACGCGCCACGGTTGACCGTCCGACACTGCTGTGGAGCCGTCCTACCCGCTCAGCCGAATTGGCATCAGCAGGTACCGGTAATCATCGTTGTCCCCACGCAAGAGTCCGGGGCGCAATGGGCTGATGATGCCCAACCGCACCACATCGCCCTCAATACTGTCGACCCCTGCGCGCAAGAACTCCACGTTGAATCCGATCTCCAAAGGTTCACCCGAGAACGGAACCGGGAGTGTTTCTCGACCCTCACCCAACTGGTCGCTCACCGCCGACACCATCAACTCGCCCTCTCGAAAAGACATGCGTACAGGTGTATTGCGCTGCGCCAGCACGCCGATTCGCGTCAAGACGCCGAGCAACTCGGACCTGTCGAAGGTCAAGTCGTGCTCAAACCGTTCAGGGATCAACTGACGATAATCCGGGAATTGACCGTCGATCAACCGTGTTGTCAGCCGCACCTCTCCCGCACGCAGTATCCCTTGTGTATCGGTGAGAACGAGTTCCACCTCATCGACGCCCGCCAACGTGAGCACACGTTGCACTTCGGTGAGTGCTCGCGCGGGAACCAATGCTTCGATGGGTTCGGTGGGGCCGTTGGTGATCGCCCCGCGTCGGACGGCGAGGCGATACGAGTCGGTGGCCACCATCGTCAGCGAGTTGGATTCGAGGCGCACCAACACACCGGTCAACACCGGCCGCGTGTCATCGCGTGAAGCTGCACGGGCCACACGTTCGGTTGCCGCAATAATGGTCGCAGCTGGCAATTTGATGCCATCGCCGACATCCGGTGGAAGTTCGGGAAATTCCGATGCCTGATGGCAGTTGAGTGTAAATGAGGACGCGCCGCTCGACAGCGAGACAATTCCCTCGCCGGGACGGTGTTCAATTATTACCTGGCCTGCTGACATGGATCGCACAATGTCGGCTGCGAGCCGTGGCAGGACAACGCTTCCCGCCTCCTCGATCGTCGCAATCAGCGGCGCCCGTAGCGAGATTTCCATGTCCGTCGCAGCCACAATCACCCGACCATCTTGGGCATCCACCAAAACATGCCCGAGTACGGGCACGGTGCTCTTCGATGAAGCTGCTCGACCGACGGCCGAGAGCACGGTGGCCAAGTCTTCTTTGGAACACGTCAAACGCATGTCGACGACCTTACCTGCCACGCACCCGATTTGCCGTCAATGATGTTGAAGTTAAGAAGATTCAAAGAATTACCTTATAGTCGTCATAGGTCGTGTGGATATGGGGAGAACCCACATAAAAAACCATTCCGGAGCGGGTTCTGACGACGCGAGCGGGTGTGTACGACGGTGTCGGTTCATCCACAGAGTCGTGCGCATGGCCTGAGGGGTGGTCGTCGCGTCGAGAATCTGTGCAGTGGGGCGCACCCAGTACCAGTGTTCCGCACCGACCCATCCACATCCTCGGCGCCATCATAAGGCGGTTGTTGGGGGCACCATCACACGAGGTCTTCGCGGTGGAGTGACGGACACACCGCTAGTCGTGATCCATAGAGCCTCATGGTGCGATGGGCCACACCTCTCCCCGAGTGAGCGCCGGTACCGGCGACGGCAGAACCGTCGGAGACCTCCGATCCGGA
>JADGPH010000090.1 GCA_017882555.1 Thermoleophilia bacterium | reverse complement strand
TCGGTGAATGACCAGCACGCGGCGACCGCGTGGCTGGAAGCCGACGCGCGCCAAAAATGCTCCGGCACCGGTCGCATCTTGGGCGAAAGCAATGAGGTGCGTGCCGCGGATCTTGGCGACATCCTGGGCGAGGGCCGCGACCAGCCTCCGGCCGATCCCCTTGTTGCGCTCGGAGGGGATGACGCCAAGCCAATCGATCATCCCATCGGGAAGATCGGCATGGGCAAAACCCACCAGGCGTCCTGTCGCGGTGCGGGCGATGTGGAAGCTGCCCTGGCCGGCGCCCCATTCGTAGCCGGAGGGGCTGCCGAGTTCGGCAAACGCCGCCAGTCCTGTCATCGCGTCAGCCTCCGCGGTCGTGAAGGCTTCGGACCATGCGTTGTCGTAGGGCACCACCTCGATGCCGGTCACATGCGACGCGGGTAATCCATCCATCGACCTGGCGTACAGGGCCCCGCGGGCGTACTCGACGAATCCGCGCGAGCCGAGCAGTGCCAGCAGCTCGGCGTCGTCGGCGTCGACCTCCACATCCCAGGGCGGCTCGGGCAATTGAGCCACGAGGGCATCGAGGGCGTGGCCGTCGCGTGCCTGCAATCCGTCGAGGCGAACCGCACGCGCGGTCGGTGATGGACGCAGGCGGCACATGGCCCCAGGAGCGCTTACCGGCGGTCCTAAAGAAGGAGTCCCCATACAAAGAGCCTATACTCAGCACTATGGTCGCCAAGAGGCGCGGCAAGATTTCTCACCTCAATGGACGCTGCTCGAGGGCGCTGGAAACCTTTCGGGATGACCTGCGCGCCGCGCGTGAGCGTGATCCTGCCGCTCATTCCACCACCGAGCTGTTGCTGTACCAGGGTCTGCATGCGGTGTGGATGCATCGACTTGCCCACGCGCTGTATGTCCGCGGGTATCGGTTTCCGGCCCGGCTGGTCTCCCAGATCTCCCGGTTCTTCACGGGGATCGAAATCCACCCTGGGGCGCGCATCGGCAGGGGTCTGTTTATCGACCACGGCATGGGGGTCGTCATCGGTGAAACGACCGAGATTGGCGATGACGTGACCATCTACCAGGGGGTCACCCTCGGTGGGACCGGCAAGCAGGGTGGCAAGCGCCATCCGACGGTCGGCAACCGGGTGATTGTCGGGACCGCGGCTCAGGTATTGGGGCCTCTGGTCATCGGCGACGACGCCAAGATCGGCGCGGGCGCCATCGTCGTCAAGGACGTGCCGCCCGCGACGACGGTGGTGGGGAACCCAGGGCGCCCGGTGGTGATTTCGGGCAAGCGCATCATGGGCCCGGATATCGAGCACACACGTCTGCCGGACCCGGTTGCTGAGTCGTTGGAGACGCTCACCCGTCGGGTCACCGAACTCGAGCATCATGTCGAAGCCGCCCAACGCGGAGCCGGGCTCATCGACGGCAGCGGGAACGGCAGATTCCCGGACGGTCGGCCGCGCGTGGAAGGCCGCGAAGTCCCCACACAGGGTGAGAGCTAGCTTCTCGGATCGTTCGCCGCCGCGTGCTCGCCGCGCACATTGCATCCGATACCCCTCCGTGTCCGGGGGTACGGTCGCTAGGATCGTTCTGCGTTGGCCAACCTCCTGGACGATTTGAATCCCCCACAGCGTGACGCGGTCCTGCACACGGACGGCCCATTGCTGGTGCTGGCCGGGGCCGGGAGTGGCAAGACCCGTGTGCTGACCTATCGCATCGCGTATCTCATCGGAGAGTGCGGTGTGCCCCCGTGGGCGATTCTCGCGATCACCTTCACGAACAAGGCCGCGGCGGAGATGCGTGAGCGGATCACCCGTCTGGTGGGTCCGTCGGCACGTGAGATCTGGGCGAGCACCTTTCACTCCGCCTGCGTCCGAATCTTGCGTCGTGAGGCGGCGGCGGCCGGATACCGCCCGGATTTTGCGATCTACGACGCCGACGATCAGTTGCGGCTGATGCGTGCGTGCTTTCTCGACGAGGAGATCGACCCCAAGCGGGTGTCTCCACGCAATGTCCTCGGGCGCATCTCTGACGCGAAGAACCGCCTCGTGGACGCAGAGGCGTTTTTCGAGGAAGCCGATGGCTTCGGGGATGAGATTGTGGCCCGGTTGTATCGCCGCTATTCGGCGCGACTGTTGGCCGCCGGCGCCATGGACTTCGACGATTTGCTGATGGTCACGACACGCCTATTGGAATCCGATGACCAGGTGCGAGAGCGTTACCAGTCGCGGTTCTCGTACGTGCTGGTGGACGAGTACCAGGACACCAATCACGCGCAGTACCGATTGGTCCGCGTGCTCGCAGAACCGCAGCGTAATATCTGTGCGGTCGGGGATGACGACCAGGGGATCTACTCGTGGCGTGGCGCCGACGTGCGCAACATTCTCGATTTCGAGCGCGACTATCCGGACGCATACGTCGTTGCGCTCGAGCAGAACTACCGCTCCAGCGGGACCATCCTGCGTGCGGCGAACTCGGTTGTTGCTCGCAACCGCGGCCGGCGGCCGAAAGAACTCTGGACCGATCGCGGCGAGGGAGAACCCCTGCACGTAGTGCCATGTCGCGATGAGCACGACGAAGCGCGTACCGTGTTGGCGGAGATCGAGCGCGCCCGGGCGGCAGGGACATTGCTCAGTCAGATCGCGGTGTTCTATCGAACCAACGCCCAGAGTCGATCGATCGAGGATCAACTGGTCCGTGGCCGTATCGCCTACACGGTGGTTGGCGGACCCCGCTTCTACGAGCGCGCTGAGGTGCGGGATGTGATGGCCTATCTCCGGGCCGCCGCGAACCCGGCGGACGAGATCGCCATCGCGCGGCTACTGGGGGCCCCGAAGCGTGGGCTCGGTCCTGGTTGTCTGGCGAAATTGGTCCAGTGCGCGCAAACCCATGGGTTTGCGCTCGGGGACGCGATCGGTCAAGGAGAGTTGATCGGCGGACTCAACCAGGCCCAACGGTCCGCGCTCGTTCGCACGGCAGGGCTGATCGAGGAACTGAGCCATGCCGATGCCGCCGGCGTGCCGGTGAGCGGGCTCGTTGTGATGACCATTGATCGGTCGGGGCTCAAGTCCGTGCTGAGGGCCGAGGGCACGCTGGAGGCGCAGGGGCGCATCGAGAACCTGGACGAACTGGAGAATGTCGCGGTCGAATATCAGGCCACTGCGCTCGAGCCGTCTCTGCTCGGCTTCCTCGAGGAGGTCGCCTTACAGTCGGACGCCGATCTCGTCGATCAAGAGCATGGTCAAGTGACTCTGATGACGGTCCACAATGCCAAGGGCTTGGAGTTTGATGTGGTCGTCATGACGGGCATGGAGGAGGGAATCTTCCCGCATGCCCGGGCCGATGACCCCGACAGTCTCGAAGAGGAGCGCCGGCTGTGTTACGTCGGGATGACCCGTGCCAAGCAGCGACTGCTGTTGACCCATGCCGAGACGCGTGCCATCCACGGTGGCCGTGAGTATCGTCTGCCCTCTCGGTTTCTCGCAGAGATTCCCCGCGACGCGATCCGTGCTCTCGAGGGAGCTCCGATCCGTGCGGCGTTTGCAGGGTCCGCCCAACGCAGTGCAATCGTCCCTTTGGAGGCCGGGGATACCGTACTCCACGCAACATTCGGGGAAGGTGTCGTGACAGGCGTCGAGAGTCGGGGCAGCTTGGTCCGGGTGCGATTCAACCGTGATGGAACTGAGCGGCGCCTCATGGCAGGTGCCGCGCCGATGCGAAAGGTCGGATGATCGATGGCAGCGATGATCATCGACGGCAAGGCGGTCGCCGCACGCGTGCGCGCCGAGGTTGCCGAGGGCGTCGCGGCGTTTACGGGCACCCACGGTCGCGCGCCCGGTCTCGTCGGGATTCAGGTCGGTGACGACCCCGCTTCTGAGCTGTATCAAGCCGGTAAGGCGCGGGCAGCCGAAGAGGTCGGGATGATCTCGCGACGGTTGACCCTGCCTGAGAGCACGACCCAAGCCGAGCTCGATCGCCTCATTGATGAGTTGAATGTCGACAGCACCGTAGACGGCATGTTGGTGCAGCTTCCCGTGCCCGACCAACTCTCGGAACGGCTAATCGCCAACCGGATTCATCCCGACAAGGACGTCGACGGTTTTTCACCTGTCAGCCTCGGCCGACTGATGCGAGGTGAGCCCGGGAATGTGCCATGCACCCCGCAAGGTGTGATGCGTCTGTTGCGCGAGGGCGAGGTGCCCCTCTCGGGTGCCCACGCCGTCGTCGTCGGTCGCAGCCTGATCGTCGGCAAGCCCCAGTCGATGTTGCTCCTGGCGGCCAATTGCACGGTCACCGTCGCGCACTCGCGGACCCGCGATCTCCCCGCGCTCTGCCGTCAGGCGGATATTCTCGTCGCGGCGGTCGGGCGGCCCGAGATGGTGCGCGGGGACTGGGTACGGCCAGGTGCTGCGGTGATCGACGTGGGTATCAACCGTACCCAGGATGGGCTCCGCGGCGACGTGGCCTTCGATGAAGCTGCCGCGGTCGCCGGGTGGATCACCCCCGTTCCGGGTGGTGTGGGTCCGACAACTATTGCCTATCTGCTCGCAAACACCCTCGAGGCCGCCATTCGGCGTTCCGAGGCCGACGCATAACAGGGAGAACGTCTATGAAGATCGCGATCTTCGGCGGCACCGGTGACCTTGGTCGCGGGCTTGCCATTTGCTTTGCCGCGGCAGGGCACCAGATCATCGTGGGCTCACGCAGTCAGGACCGCGCCGATCAAGCCGCGCAGGGACTTCGCGAGAGCCTGCCCGAGGGCAATTTCGTCCCGATGGAGAACGTCGAGGCCGCCCAGGCGGGGGAGTTGGCCATCGTCTCCATCCCATGGGAAGGGATCGAGCAGACCATCCCGCCCTTGGCCGCGGCACTCGCCGGCAAGATCGTGATCACGGTCGCCAATGCCCTCAAGTTCGGTAAGAGCGGTGCGATTGCCGTGCAGGGTGCCGAATTGCCGGCGGGTGGCCCATCATGCGCCCAGGTGATCCAAGGGCTCGCACCGGACGCGAAGGTCGTGTTGGCCTTCAACAACTTGCCCGCCGCCGCCTTGCAGGCACGGCATCATCTCGGTGCGGATGTCCTCGTGTGTGGCAAGAGCCGCGAGGCCCGCGAAGCGGTAATCGCGTTGACGAATGATCTGCCAGGTGCGCGTGGGCTGGACGCAGGGCCGCTTGCGAACGCGCTGATTATCGAAGGCATGACGGCACTCGTGATCAACATGAACAAGCGCTATGGCGGAGAGGCCAGTCTCCGAATCACCGGACTGGAGAACGCGCCTCCAGCCCCGATTGCTGGTCACTGACCCGCGACCTGGGGGTGACCCGTCGCACGTGGACGGGTCACCCCCCGTCACCCGTAGCCCAGATCCCGCAACTGTTGTTCGTTCATGCCGAGGTGGTGTCCAAGTTCGTGGAGCACCGTGACGCATATCTGGCCGATCAACCTCTGGCGATCAGGGAAGTCCCGTTCGAGCGGCCGGCGATAGATGGTGATGCGCGGAGGAAGTTGTCCGAAGCCGCGTGACTCGGGATGGGTGCGCGGGACTCCCTGGTAGAGCCCGTACAGCCGGCCCATGCTCGGAGGGGCATTGTCCTCAATGAGCACCGCAACCTCGCCGAGGGCCTGCTGGAAGGGCTCGGGAACGAGTCCCAGGGCGAAGTCGACGGTGTCCTCAAACTCGTCGGCGTGCATCATTGTGTGCAAGCGTAGCTCGACCCGCGACCAGACAATCATCCAACCGAGGAGGGGTTGGCTGGTCAGATGGGTGGTGCGCCAGTGGTCCCCGCGCGGTTGAGTAGCGGTAATGAAACGCTATCGCCGTTATGCCCTGCTCGCCGTCATCGCCGCCGTGAGCTTGAGCTCGGTGGCGGCCGCAACCCCGCTGCGTGCTTCTACGACTGCGTCGGCTGGCACGTCGGCGCCGCTGTCGGCACTGCTCACGCGATTGTCGCACGGCCAGGCGGCCTCCGCGGCGCTCGTCGGTCCCGCGGGGAACCTCCAGCTGCGCGTGACCGAGGGGCACTCGGTCTTCGTCGCGCCGGTGCTCCCGGAGCTCTCTGGCCAGGTGTTGAG
>JADGPH010000089.1 GCA_017882555.1 Thermoleophilia bacterium | reverse complement strand
TCCGCCGAAGAAGTTGTTCGCCAACATGCAACAAGGGTGGGTGTATGACCGACGAGCACCGAAATGAGATGACGGACGCCGAGCCGGAGGGCTCGCCGGAGGAATTCGCGGCGGCGTTCGTGCATCACCTCGGCCGGACGCAAGTGCGCGACCTGGTCATCCAGGCGATGGCGACGCTGGTCGATGCGGCGGGGATTCGGATGGGTCTTGGGCCCGAGGGCCCGGCCGTCGCAGATCTGGCGCAGGCACGGACCGCGATTGAGATCTTGCGTGCGCTCGTGGCGGTTGCCGACCAGGAGCTCGGATCGGCGGCGACGCGTCCATTTCGCGAGCCGGTTGCGCAGCTGCAGTTGGCCTACGCCAGGATCGCCGAAACGAACGCCGGGACCGCGCCTCCCGCCAGTGGGCCGGGGACACCACCGGATCCCAGTGGGCGTTTGTGGGTTCCCCCGGGGGGCCGCGGCGAGTGACCGCCGCGATGGTGGGGATTATCGGCGGGTCGGGCTTCTACTCCCTTTTCGACGATGCGGAGCGCGTCGCCATCGATACGCCCTACGGTCCGCCATCTGCATCGATCGCCGTCGGGACCGTATCCGGGGTTCCGGTGGCCTTCCTGCCGCGACATGGTGTCAACCACGAGTTCCCACCGCACATGATCAACTACCGGGCCAACCTCTGGGCGCTCCGCGAGACCGGGGTCAGGTGGGTGATTGCACCGTGCGCCTCGGGGAGCTTGCAGGCCCATGTGCGCGTGGGCGATTTTGTCGTCTGCGATCAGTACGTCGACCGCACCTCGGGGCGTCGAGACTCCTACTTCGACGGCCCAGAGGCCGTCCACGTCTCGGCGGCCGAACCGTTTTCTCCCATGTTGCGGGAGATCTTGGTGCGCGGGTGTCGCGAGTTGACGATTCCCGTCCATGACCGGGGGACGGTTGTGGTCATTCAAGGACCACGGTTCTCGACCCGAGCGGAGAGCCGTTGGTTCGGAGCCATGGGGTGGGAAGTGATCAACATGACCGCGTATCCCGAGGCGCATCTGGCGCGAGAGCTCTGTTTGTCCTACGCGAATATCAGCTTGGTGACCGACTACGACGTCGGTCTCGAGGGGATGCCGAATGTCCCGGCAGTCTCCGCGGAAGAGGTTGCGGCCGTGTTTGCACGCAATAACGCCAGCCTGCGCGAGTTGGTCTTTCGGGTGGTTCCCCAGCTTCCCGACGAACCCGATCCACACTGTGCCGGTGCGCTTGACGGAGCGCGGATCTAACGAAAACCGATGGTGTGCGCGGGGGCGAAGGTGTGCTCCCGTCGTTCGTGTACCACGGGTCGGGGGGACAGTCTCCACGCGGTTTGGGGGCGTTGTTGCCACAACGTCCGCTCTGGTGTGGTAGAAACTGCCCGGTTTTTTTTGCCGCACCCGCTGCGCGATCTGCCCCTGCCTTTCTGCAGGGCGCCACGCGCGGCGTTTCGTTCACGCAGTCCATGTCGATAGGCCGTGGCTGCGCACAATGATCTCGGAGGACACTCTTGGCCGGCTTTCTGTCGGACAACATCAAATGGATCGCGGTCGTTCTCGGCCTGGTTGCGGTGATATACGGGGCAGGCTTGATCGCCTACCTCCTCAAGCAGCCCGCCGGCAACGAACGCATGCAAGACATCGCCAAGGCGATCCAGGAAGGCGCGCAGGCATACTTGACGCGCCAGTACTCGATCATCGCCGCTGTCGCGGTGGTGCTGTTCTTGGCGATTGGGTTCTTGGGTAGCGCGGTGACTTCTGACCTGCTGGGTTGGAAGCCCGCAATCGGTTTTATGATCGGTGCAATTGCCTCTGGATCCGCAGGCTTCATCGGCATGAACGTCTCGGTGCGAACCAATGTTCGTACTGCTGAGGCTGCTCGCAAGGGGCTGCCACAGGCACTCAGTGTCGCCTTTAAGGGTGGCGCGGTCACCGGACTGCTGGTGGTCGGTCTCGGCCTGCTCTCGGTGTCCGGTTATTTCTGGATTCTCGGTGGCAAGGCATCGGATGTTGGCCCCCTGATCGGTCTGGCCTTCGGGAGCTCCTTGATCAGCGTGTTTGCGCGGTTGGGCGGCGGTATCTTCACCAAGGGCGCCGATGTCGGCGCCGACTTGGTGGGCAAGGTCGAGGCGGGGATCCCCGAGGACGACCCGCGTAATCCAGCCGTGATCGCTGACAACGTCGGCGACAACGTCGGCGACTGCGCCGGCATGGCAGCCGACCTGTTTGAGACCTACGCGGTGACCACCGTGGCGGTCATGTTCTTGGGCTTCCTGTTCTTCCAGCACAACGCCTGGACGCATGGCTTGAACACCGTGTTGTACCCGTTGGCGTTGGGCGGAGTTTCGATCATCACCTCGATCATCGGGACCTGGTTCGTGCGCGTGGGTAAGAGCGGGTCGGTGACGGGTGCCCTCTATACGGGCCTCGGTGTCGCGGCTGTGCTGTCCGCGCTCGGGTTCTTGCCGGTCACGTACTGGATGCTGAAGGGCATTACCGCCGACGGCGGCTACCAGCACGCCGGCCCGTGGCTGCACTACTACTGGTGCGCGCTGATTGGTCTGGGCGTGACGCTCGGTCTGGTCGCGATCACCGAATACTTCACCGGTACGGTCTGGCACCCGGTCAAGCACATCGCACAAGCCTCGGAGACCGGTCACGCCACGAACATCATCGCCGGCCTGGCCGTCTCGCTCAAAGCGACCGCGGCTCCGGTGGTCGTTATCGTTGGGGGTATCGCTGGATCGTATGAGTTGGGCGGGTACTACGGTATTGGCACCGCCGTCATGGCGATGCTCTCGTTGGCAGGTATCGTTGTGGCACTCGACGCGTTCGGTCCGATCACCGACAATGCCGGGGGTATTGCCGAAATGGCGGAACTTCCCGACAGCGTGCGGGCAATCACCGACCCGCTCGACGCGGTTGGCAACACCACCAAGGCCGTGACCAAGGGCTACGCCATTGGTTCGGCCGGTCTCGCGGCGGTGGTGTTGTTTGTGAGCTACACGGAGGAACTCAGGAACTCGATCATCTCGTCGGGCCACACCTTCACCGACACCTTTCAGTTGAGCAACCCGTTCGTGGTGTGTGGTTTGTTGATCGGCGGCATGATGCCGTTCTTGTTTGCGGCCTTCGCAATGGAAGCCGTGGGTCGTGCCGGAAGTGCGGTGGTTGAAGAGGTCCGCCGCCAATTCCGTGAGAACCCGGGAATTATGGAGGGAACGCAGAAGCCGGACTACGCGCGCTGTGTGCGTCTGGTGACCGCGGCGGCCCAGAAGGAGATGCTCGTTCCGGGTCTGATCCCGATCGTTTTCCCGATCGTGACGGCGTTTATCTTCGGTCGTACGAACGGCCGCGAGATGCTTGGCGGGTTGCTGCTCGGGGTGATCGTGACGGGCTTGTTCGTCGCCATCTCGATGACTTCCGGCGGTGGCGCCTGGGACAACGCCAAGAAGCTGATCGAAGACGGTGCCCACGGCGGCAAGGGCTCGGACGCCCACAAGGCCTCCATAACCGGCGACACCGTCGGTGACCCGTACAAGGACACCGCGGGTCCCGCCATCAACCCGATGATCAAGATCACCAACATCGTGGCGATCCTGATCATTCCGTTTCTGCACTAGCTCGTCGCGTGCATCCTCGGTGATCCGTCCGCGTGACGGGTCACCGAGCCTTGCATGCAACTGGGGTTGGTAGGCTCCTTGTCATGTCCACCACTTCGCGCACGTCCAAGCTTCCCCGTCGCCCGCACGCTCCCAAGCCTCGGCCCGAGGAGAAGATCCGCAAGCGGTCGGGCGCCGATCTCCAAAACGGCTGGCTGGGGCGTCACGGAACCTTCTCTTTGACCGATGATCGTCTGGTGTTCGTGCCGACGATCCTGGACACGGGGCTCGGCGCGAAGCGGCGCGAGATCCCGCTCGACCAGATCACAGCGATTGAGCGGATGCCCAAGAACCCGACCGATCTGCCACCCGGCGGTCGCCGTCCGCGGATGCTCTTGCACACCGAGGAGTGTGTGTACGAGTTCATGCTCCCCGACCTGGACTCATGGATCGACACGCTGGAGAAGATGTATGTGATGCGGAAGGGCCGTGGCCTCGGGGACGGCCCGACCATCATCCGCGAGGGCATCGAGAACTTCATGCTCGCCGACGAATAAGGGGTTTTGGGCCACACGCAGCGCGTGCGTGGAGTAAACTGCCTGAAATGCACCAACCAATCCCCTATTTGTGTCATCGATAATCTCGATCAGCGACAAGAGCCGGTCAGCGGTCGTCGCCTTGACCGAACTGGCGCAGCGCGGCGATGGGGGTCCGGTCCCGATCGTCGAGATCTCCGAGGCCCGCGACATCCCGCTTCACGTCCTGGAGCAGCTCTTCGCAGGTCTTCGACGCGCGGGCATCCTGGCGAGCCAGCGCGGTGTCAAGGGCGGCTATTCGTTTCTTCGCCTGCCTGGCGACGTCACGCTGTTGCATGTCGTCGAGACGGTGGACGGTCGCTTGGCCCCACGGAACGGGCCTGCACCGGGTGTCGACAGCGTGTGGGATCAGGCGCGCAACCTCCTCGTGGGATTGCTGGGGGAGTTGACGATCTCCGACATGGTCGACCAAGAAGAGCGAATGTCCGAGACTCCCATGTTCCACATCTAGCCATGCGCAACCTCGGGGGTGCGACGGGATGAGCCACGCTGGAGAGCCGGTGCAGTTCGACATCGTCGGGATTGGGAATGCCATCGTCGACGTTCTCTCTCCGGCGGAGGAGGCCTTTATCAATGCCCACGGGCTGGTCAAGGGGTCGATGACGCTGATCGACGAGGTGGTCGCCGATGCCATGTACGCGCAGATGGGCCCCGCAGTGGAGGTCTCGGGTGGCTCCTGTGCGAATACCATCGCCGCCGCGGCCGCGCTCGGGAGTCGGGTGGCCTATATCGGCAAAGTGGCCGATGACCAGCTGGGCGAGATCTTCCGCCACGACTTGAGCAGCGCCGGCGTGCACTTTGATACTCCACCGTCAACCGACGGTCCGTCGACGGCACGCTGTCTGGTGTTGGTGACCCCCGACGCGCAGCGCACGATGGCGACGTACTTGGGCGCGTGCGTCGAGCTCGGGCCGGAGGACATCGACATCGAGCTGGTCGCCGCGGCCAGCTTTGTCTACCTCGAGGGGTACCTGTGGGATCAGCCGCGTGCCAAGCAAGCCTTGCGCGACGCGATGACCACGGCCCATCGCGCCGGTCGAAAGGTCGCGATGACGTTGTCGGACCCGTTTTGCGTCGCTCGTCACCGGGCCGAGTTTCGCGAGCTGGTCGCCGGACCAATCGACATCCTGTTTGCCAATCAGCTGGAAGCAGAGTCGCTGATGGAGGTCACGGAGGTCTGGGACGTGGTCGAACGCCTTCAAGGCCAATGTGAACTTGTCATCGTCACGCGTGGCGATCAGGGGTCGTTGGTCGTCACTCCGGATGCTGTCTACGAGGTCGGTCCGGTGCATGTCCCCGAGGTGATCGACAGCACCGGGGCAGGAGACCTGTTTGCCGCCGGGTTCCTGTACGGGTTGGCCCAAGGCTGGGACTTGGTGCCCTGCGCGCGGGCCGGCGCAGCGGCGGCGGCGGAAGTGATCAGTCATTTCGGCGCACGGCCCGAGCGTGACCTCGGGGAACTTGTGCGTATCGCGATCGGTGAGGAGATCTGAGAATGGGCGCCACGACGAACAATCCCGGGACGGTGCGGATCGCGGATTCAATCACCGACCTGATCGGGCGGACCCCGCTCGTGCGACTTCGCCTGGGTGAGGGGACTGGGGCGACGATTCTCGGCAAGCTCGAATCGTTCAACCCGGCTGGCAGCGTCAAGGACCGCATCGGGTTGGCGATGATCGAAGCCGCCGAGGCGCAAGGTCTGATGAGCCCCGGCAAGAGCGTGATCATCGAACCGACCTCCGGAAACACCGGCATCGCCTTGGCATTCGTCGCTGCAGCGAAGGGCTACCGGTGCATATTGACAATGCCCGAGACGATGAGCCTTGAGCGTCGGGCGTTGCTCGCCGCCTATGGGGCTGAGTTGGTGTTGACCCCCGGACCGGAAGGGATGCGCGGCGCGATCGCGCGGGCGGAGGAACTCGCCCGTACGACCCCCGACAGCTTCTTGCCTCAGCAGTTCCAGAACCTGGCCAATCCCGAGGTGCACCGTCGCACGACGGCGCGGGAGATTTGGGACGACACCGGTGGCGAGGTCGACATTCTCGTGTCGGGCGTCGGGACCGGCGGGAGCATCACGGGGGTCGGTGAGGTCCTGCGTGAGTTGCGCCCCGGTTTTCGGGCGGTCGCGGTTGAGCCGGTGGAGTCTCCGGTGCTGTCGGGTGGACAACCGGGTCCGCACAAGATCCAGGGCATCGGCGCGGGTTTTGTCCCGGGCGTGCTCAACACCTCGGTCTATGACGAGGTAATCACCTGCCGTGCGGAGGACGCCTTCGCGATCTCACGTGAACTGGCGCGACGCGAAGGCATTCTCGTGGGGATCTCCTCCGGTGCGAACGTGTGGGCGGCGCTCCAGCTGGCGCGACGTCCGGAGAATGCGGGCAAGGTCATCGTGACGTTCCTGTGTGACACGGGCGAGCGGTACCTCTCGACGGCGCTCTTCGCGGAAGCCTAGGCACTGGCGCGCGCGTTCGATCCGGGCCCCGCCCCGTGGTCGAGAGCGTGCCCTTAACGTGCGGACCGAACGGGCGCGTCGTCTCTCGTGGGCGAGCTTGGTCGGTGAATGACCAGCACGCGGCGACCGCGTGGCTGGAAGCCGACGCGCGCCAAAAATGCTCCGGCACCGGTCGCATCTTGGGCGAAAGCAATGAGGTGCGTGCCGCGGATCTTGGCGACATCCTGG
>JADGPH010000088.1 GCA_017882555.1 Thermoleophilia bacterium | reverse complement strand
GATTTCCGGGGGCCCCCGTACCGCGAGATCCCAGCCAACTGGGATCTCAGGATCTGGGGAGAGGTCGCACACCCGCAGCAGTGGAGCTTCGACGAACTCCAACGACTTCCGACCGTGGTCGAGGTCTGCGACATCCACTGCGTCACGTCGTGGTCGAAGCTCGACACGTCGTGGTATGGCGTCCCCATGTCGTGGGTGCTGGACACGGCCGCTCCGATCGCATCGGCCACCCACGTCATCGTCCACGCCGAGGAGGGCTACACCGCAAATCTGCCCATCGCCGCGCTCCGCGAACCCGGGGCATTACTCGCCTACGAGTATGACGGCTTCCCGCTTGATCCTGAGCACGGCTATCCGCTGCGCCTGGTCGTTCCGCAGCTGTACTTCTGGAAGAGCGCCAAGTGGCTGCGCGGTCTGGAGTTTCGCCACCATGACACGCCGGGCTTCTGGGAACAGCGTGGGTATTCCAACTCCGCCGACCCGTGGAAGGAGGAGCGCTATCGATTCTGATCCACGCAACGCATTCGAGCGAGAAACCGATCGCGACTTTGACGACATCGAGCGGATCACCCGAACGTTTGTGCGCTACGCCAAAGCCTTTCTTTGTGCATTGCCGCTGTGGTTGGTGCTGTTGGTCCTCTTCCCCTACTACGGGCTTGGCGAGAGCTCGTCGTTCCTTGGCGCGTCGATCATTGCCAGCGGTGTGGCCATTGGTGGCCAACGCATGTTCCGGCGCCAAAATCCCGCCGCCAGCGCACCCGGTGCGTCGCGCCGCCGCATCAATCCCCCAGGTCGCGTGACGCTTGTCGTGCTTACGGCGGCGATTGTGCTCTACCTTGTACTAGTGCTACGAGCCGGCGGATGACCACCGCCCGCGCCCAGCAGTCTTGTTCCCATTCAAGGAGACCGTGAGCCGCATGAGTCCGCTGATTCCCATGGTCGTCGAACAAACATCCCGCGGCGAACGTTCATTTGACATCTACTCGCGGTTGCTCAACGAGCGGATTGTCTTTTTGGGCACGCCCATCGATGACCAGATCGCCAACCTGATCGTCGCCCAGTTGCTCCACCTGGAAAGCGAAGACCCCGACAAGGACATCTCGATCTACATCAACACCCCCGGGGGGTCGGTGTACGCAGGCCTCGCGATCTACGACACCATCCAGTTCATCAAGCCCGACGTGCAGACTATTTGCGTCGGCATCGCGATGAGCATGGGGGCCCTGCTGCTGGCCGGTGGCGCCAAGGGCAAGCGCATGGCGCTCCCGAACGCCAAGATCATGATCCACCAGGTCTCGGGCGGGTTCTCCGGACAAGCCACGGACATCGAGATCCACGCGCGCGAAGCGCTCAACATCCGCCGGCGTCTGGATGAAATCCTCGCACTGCACACCGGCCAGGACCTAGAGAAGGTCAGCCACGACACCGAGCGCGACTACTTCCTGAGTTCTGAAGAGGCGAAGGACTACGGCCTGATCGACCGCGTCATCTTTCACCACTGAGTGGGCGATATATCGCCCGCAACCCGACGGGCCGCCCACTAGCTGTACTCACTCACCGCATTGGTGACAGCCTGCTGATCGGCACCTGGCCCGCGAGGGCCTGGTGCCGACGGGCGGTGTTGTAGTACTCGAGCCACTTTGGCAGGGCGTGTGCACGTTCGTCGTTGCTCGTAAATGGGCGTTGATATGCCCATTCGCTTTGCAGGGTGCGGTTGAAGCGCTCCACTTTGCCGTTTTGCCAGGGGCAATGGGGCCGGATGAGCACATGGCCCGCTCCCAGGCGTGCCAGCGCAGCCTGGAAGGCGTCCGACAGGCGGTAGGCAAATGCGTTATCGGTCATCACCCGCTCGATGCGGGTGATGCCGCATTCGGCAAAAAAGCCTGCGGCGCGCTCGAGGAACCCGGCGCACGTCGCACCGGTCTCATCGGGATGGATCTCGGCATAGGCCAACCGCGAGTGGTCATCGATGGCCGCATGGACGTAGTCAAATCCCGATCCGCGATGCCTGCGTGCCTGGGTGGTGCGCCCATGCATGCGCCAGCCGCCCCCAGCCGGGATGCGCCCGAGTTTTTTGACGTCGATGTGAATCAGCTCGCCCGGTGTGGCACGTTCGTAGCGCACACCTGTTGCCGGCCCGCGGCGTACCGGGATTCCGGTCATCGCATCCAGATCGCGCAAGGCCGGCATCCGATGACGGCCAAGGATGCGCCCGACGGTCGCCGCACACATCCCCAATTCTGCTGCGATCCACTCTGGCCCACGGCGACAGCGGCACCGCAGCTCACACACACGCCGCTCGAGATCCGCCGGGGTGCGCCCGGATACTTGGTGGGGGCGGCTGGAGCGATCGGCAAGGCCATCCGGGCCCTCTGCCCGGTAGCGCGCCCACCATTTGTAGATGCAGGTGCGCGAGCAGCCCAGCTGCCGGGCGACATCTGCGACACGATATCCGGCCGCCACGCGTTCGACGGCGACCAGTCTTCCGTGGGGGGTCAGACGGGCATTAGGGTGCGACACGAGGACCTCCGGGGTTGGGAAGGCGTTAGACACCTCCACAACACCCCGGGGGTCCTCACCCGGTCAAGGGCTGTTACTAACCCTGTGAGTGGTTACACCTAGCCGGCGGCCCGTCGGGTTGCGGGAAGAATCCCGAGCGCGCCCTCATCTGATGGCCGCTCGTCGATTTCCACGCTTACGATCATTTGCTCGGTGAAGTCGCCCACGTAGGTCCCGCGAAATGGCGGCACGTCGGCGTAGTCGCGACCCATGGCAACGCGAATGTATTGGCTGAGGTCGGGCTCGGGGTGCGTCGGGTCGAATTCCACCCAGCCGACGCCGGGAACCCATGCCTCACACCATGCGTGGCTTTCCGACGGCTCGTCGCGTCCCGCGCCCGCCTGGTACATCCACCCGCTGATGTACCGCGCGGGGACCCCCTGACGCCGACACAACGCGATAAACAGATGCGCCATGTCCTGGCAGACCCCGTGGCCAGCACGCACGACCTGCTCGACGGAGGTATCGACGCTCGTCACTCCCTGCCGATACGAGATGCTCTCGTTAATGGCTCGCGCGAGATACCGTAGCCACGCCCGGACATCCACCGGAGGCCCCAACTCCAAGCGGGCGGCAAATCCGTCCACCACCGCGGACCACTTGACGATCGATGACGGCAGCAAGAAGTCCGCGAACTGGTCGATCAACCGTGGATCGTCCAGCGTGTGTCGCGGGATCGCGTCGTCGGACAATCCCGTCGCGCTGACCATCACCAGCGCATGGGCCTCAACCACGAGCCGTTCGTGAGGGTCTTCAACCTGCAGCCAGGCCACCTCGTTGCCGAAGACATCGAAATGGCGATAGACCGGCACCGGCGGGGTGACGACGATATGCGATAGCTCCACCGTTTGGCGGGGCGTCGATCGCGGCAGCAATCGGAGTTCGTTGATCGACTCACGCGCATGCCCCGCGTAGACCATCTCAGTTCTGTGCTTGGCGAGCAGCCTGCGCATACTGCGTGCCTCCTTCCGCGTGGGAGGACAAGGCAAAACAGCTGGCGTCGAGAGCTTCGTGAATGCCGTTGCACCGCTGCTGGACCCGATCCATCAACGACCCCACCAGGTTCCCCGCCAGACGTTCTGCGTCACGCGTGATCTCACTCCGCGCCGCGCGAGCGCGCACGAGCGCGCTCGACTCGGCGGACATCACGTCGGCGGCCGCCAGCGCATGCAGCGAATCGGCAACCTGGCCGAGGCAGAAGTTGACCGACCGCGGAAAATGATCGTCGACGATCAAGAAACGTGCGATCTCGAGTGGGGAGGTAATGCCCAGCTCCATGCGCAGGTAGGCCTCATCCGCACCCGCCGATCGCACGAGGCTTTGCCAGTGATAGAGATCGACCGGGGCGATCGACAGCGGGTCCGCAGGCCGCGCAAAATGGAACTTCGCCTCCAGCAGGCGCGCGGTCTTCTCGGCGCGCTCCAGGTACCTCCCGATCCGCAAAAAGTGCCAAGGAGCATCTTGGCGCATCGCCTGATCGGTCATGCCCTGGATCAAGTGGGACGAGCGGCGCATCATGCGGCAAAACGGGTAGACCCCTTCGGTGCTTATCCGTCCTGGTGGCCACGCCCGCAGCTCGAGGTAGATCCCGTTGAGCGCCTCCCAGAGTTCGGTCGGCAGCAGATCACGCACACCCTTGGCGTTGCGGCGCGCCCGCCGAATGCACGAGACGACGCTGTTGGCGTTGGCCGGGTTCAACGACAAGAACCACACCACCGAGCGCTCATCGGCGCGTCGGTGATTGACCAGGAACTGCTCGAGGTCACCGGTGATCTCCACCAAGGGTTCCCAGACGGTGTGGCGGCCGTCGACCTTCGTCGCACCGCGCTCAAGGGTCATGGCATGGGCGACCTCGAGCAGCCGCGAGTAGGTGTCGGCGCGCTCGACGTCGCGCGCGATCCAATACATCGACTCAGCGACGCGCGCCAACATCAGACGGCCAACACCCAGGTGTCCTTACTGCCCCCACCCTGTGAGGAGTTGACGACCAACGACCCCTCGCGCAGCGCGACCCGCGTCAGACCTCCCGGGACCACTCGAGGCTCATCGCCGTAGGTCACAAAGGGGCGCAAGTCGATGTGACGCGCCTGGAAGGACCCGTTGAGAAAGACCGGGGCGCGCGACAACGTAATGGTCTCCTGGGCGATGAACCCACGTGGGTGCGCGACAATGCGGGTGGCAAAGTGCGCACGCTCGGCCGGGGTTGCGTGTGGACCGATCAGCAGGTCGTAGCCGCCGGCACCGTCGACTGCCTTGACGACCAGTCGATCGAGATTCGCCAGGACGTATTCGCGGTCGCTCTCGCGCTCGAGCAGATACGTCGGCACCTGATCCAGGATCGGTTCTTCGGCGAGGAAGTACCGCACCAGATCGGGCACGTACGCGTAGATCGCCTTGTCGTCGGCAACGCCCGCGCCCGGTGCGTTGCAGATCGACACATGGCCCGCACGAAATGCCGCCATCATTCCCGGCACACCCAACAGCGAATCCGAGCGCAGACACACGGGGTCGAGGTACCAGTCATCGATCCGGCGATAGATGACGTCCACGGGCTCATACCCACAGGTGGTCTTTACAAAGACCCGTCGATCGCGAATCACCATGTCGCGACCCTCGACCAACTGGACACCCATCTGTTGGGCGAGGAATGCGTGCTCGTAGTAGGCGGAGTTCAGTGGTCCGGGGCTCAGGACCACGATGCACGGATCGTTGGTCGGGTCGGGCGCCGAGGCCGCAAGCGCCTCTCGCAGCATCAACGGCCCCTGATCGACCTGGGCAACCTCGTGATATGCGAAGGCTTCGGGAAAGACGCGGCGCATGAAGGCACGGTTCTGGATCACATACGAGAGCCCCGACGGGGTCCGCAGGTTGTCCTCCAAGACCAGCCATCCGCCTTCATCGTCCCGTACGAGGTCAATCCCGGCAAACTGGACCCAACGGCCGTTGGGCGGTTCGATGCCGGCCATCTCACGCATGTAGCCGCTGCACGACACGACCAACCAGTTCGGCACGACGCCGTCGTGGACCACCCGCTTGGGCCCGTAGACGTCGGCCAGAAACATGTCGAGCGCCCGGACCCGCTGACGCAGCCCAACGTCGATGGTCCGCCATTCGTGTTGCGCCACCAACCGCGGCAATAGGTCAAACGGAAATGTCTGCTCACGACCCTCGTGCGCGAACGTGATCCCTTCACTGAGATAGCACGCGCCGGCCAGGTTGGACTTGTCAGCGAACGCCTCGGGCGTGAATCGGGAGAGGCTATCGAACAGTTCGGCGTAATGAGCTCTCGGCACACCGTCGCGCGCGAACATCTCGTCAAACGAACCATCGCTCTGATAGCCCCTGAACAACATGCGCCCGCCTCGCCGTGGGACACCACAAACCCTGTTGAGGTTACGCACGCCCGCTCGCCGTCACATTGGCCGCGCGCACAAACCCGGCAACCGCAACTGGTCCCTGGGGCGGATTCGGATCCGCCAACCTTCTCGAACTATCGGCTCATCGCGATCCAAGACCGATCTCCAAATTCATCCGCAAACACAAACAGGGGCCCGAAGGCCCCCGATTGCTGCGATTCATCCATAACCACCATTTCACGAATGGCAATCATGTTGCGGCCATCATGACGGGTAGGGATCGAAACCGCGAGCGAATTGGTCGCCGCCCAAGTATGTAGCAATCATCACAATGTCACCGGATGTCGCCCCCGCCCCGACATGACACAAGGGGCCCGGAGGGGCCCCTTGTGCACTGCGAAATGCTTTAAGGTCAGATGTGGGCCAGAGGGCCTACATCATGCCCATACCGCCCATGCCACCCATGTTCGGGGACATCGCCGGGCCGCCCATGCCACCGCCGGCTTCCTCGGGGTGCTCAACCACAAGCGCCTCGG
>JADGPH010000087.1 GCA_017882555.1 Thermoleophilia bacterium | reverse complement strand
GGTGGCGACGCCGGCGCTCCCGCAGTCGCCGGTGCTGCGGGGCCTGTTGTGGTCGGGCGACGGCGACCAGTTCCTGCGCCGTGATCTCGCCGGTGGTCGTGACGAGAGTCTGGGCACGGTGAGCGTGGCGACGGCGTTGTGGTGGCCGCCCGGCAAGGTGGCCGGCCGCTTTCTCGCACCGTTTCTGCACGAGATCGAGGCGCTCGAGCTCGTCGACGTGCCCGCTCCGGGACCCACCCCGGCGCCGCGGGCGACCGAGTGAGTCGCAATCTCTAGGCGGGCTTGCGGGCGATCGCGAACAGCTTGGTAAAGGTGTATTCGAACCCGCGTGGGCCTGCCGCCCTCTCGGTGGCCGCCGTGATCTTGGCATCGAGGTCGGCGAGTTCCGCGGGGGAGTACCCCGCGTTCAGGTGACTGGCGACGACCCGCATCCGGTTCAAGAACTCCTCGACGGGCGTGCGCCGGATCCGGCGCTCCATCCAGATGTCGAGAATCTCCAGGTCGGCGCCTTCCAGATACCCCTCCATCTCATCGATGTCGCGTTGGACAATGTCGAAGGTGCCCACCCACTGCGGCACCGGAGGATTGATCTCGGTGAGGATGCGCTTGAACTCCTCCTCCCCGCCGCGTCCGGAGCACAAGATCGCCATGTCGCCGCCCGGCTTGAGTGGCTGTGCCATCGCGATGGCGGCCTTGGCTTTCAACGGGAACCAATGAAAGGCCATGCTGCAGATCACCGCATCGAAGTGATTGTCGGGGACCGGCATAGCCAGTACATCCGCGGCATGGAGGTGGACGTTCAACGACGGTTGTTCGGCGAGCTTGGCGCGAAACCCTTCGAGCATCCCCACAGCGGGGTCGACACCGGTGATGTTTGTGGTACCAAAGCGGTTGACGAAGGCCATCGTGGCGAAGCCGGTGCCACATCCGACATCCAAGACGTCGTCGTAGCTCGGCCCGGGGAGCGCGTCGATCAAGCGCTTGGCGCCGTGGATGTTGTACCGCACGGCCTTGTCGTAGTCGCCGGCGTTGAGGCTGAAGCCCGCCGAGATGGCGTTGCTGTGTTGATTCGACATCGTGAGATCCCCATGTAAAGGTCAGCGTGCGCCCAGGCCCTGGGCCCGCGGCGGAGCATAGACAACGCCACCGGGAGGACCACTGTGCACCGCGTGCCGGTCAGGTTGCACCGTCCGGGCGGTCCCGGCGTCGTGGGGAGATCGGGCCCCGTGTGGGGGTCCAACACTTCGTTTGCATTGTCGCAACGTTGTGTTTGGGATCTGTAAGGCCTGTCGCCGGGGCCTTGATCGGGCTCGTGGACTGGTCGATAACCGTCCCGTCCGATGAATCAACACGGAGGCTCCGCACATATGAGGAGAGCTCGAGTAATTGGCACGATGGCGCTCGTCGCCAGCATGTCTGCTGTCCCAATGGCAGTTGCAGCAGGTGGTCACAATGGGCATCACCACCATCCGCCCGCGCCGGTGCATTACCTCGCCAAGGGCGTTGCAGGGCTTGTGACCTGCACGGGTACTACCGAGAGCTTGGTGCTCAACACCCCGAAGTTCATTCCGACGTCGATCGGGGCCGGCATCACCCCGCCGCTGAGTGTCGCGCTCAACGGCTCGACCAAGTTTGCAAATGTGCGCGGCCACGCCTCTGCGTGCGGCCTTATCAAGACCGGTGACCGGGTCACCGTCGTCTGGACCGAGCCCGCCGGGACCCCATTCTCCGCGATCGCCCCAGCCACTCGCGTCGTCGACCTGAGTCGGCCACGCCACTGATCTGATGTTCTAACGCTCGCCCCGTGTGCCGCGTGATCGCTGATCGCGCGGCACACGGATGCGGTGTGTCGGCGGATCGGGCCACCGATGCGCGTTTCTGGCATTGTTGGCGCTCGCTGCGCACCGACATTTTGGGGAACCCCGTGCTGTCGATTTCTCTCGGCGATCTCCGCTTGTTCTTGCACGTCTGCGGCGCCATTGTGTGGGTTGGCGGTCAGATGGTGTGGACGCTGCTGTTGCCGGTCTTGCGGCCGTTGGGCGGCGAGACGGTCCGCGCCGTTGCGCGGCGACTCTCGCCGGTGCTCTGGGGTGCATTCGCGGTACTGGTGGCGACCGGAGCGTGGAATCTCGCTGCAGTCGACCTGAGCACGAAGACTTCGGCCTACCAGACGTCCCTCGCTCTGAAGCTCGGCGTCGTGGTGATCAGCGGGGGCGCGGCCTTTGTGCACACCCGCGTCGCCACCGCGCACGCACGGGGGATCTGGGGTGCGGTGAGCGGCCTGACTGCGCTTGCGGCGGTATTGCTCGGGGTCGTGCTTGCTGGATAGCGCGGCCCGCCGGTTTCGGGCGGGCCGCGCTATCCAGCAAGCCCCCCGATCAGGCGGCGTGCACCAACACTGAGCAGCTCGGGTCGGCGGCCCACGGGTCGCCCGTGGCAAGTTCTGCTCGGGCGCGCATGCCGCCACCGCACAGGCTGAGCTCCGGGCAGGCCTGGCAGCCGGGGGCGATCGGCCGGTCGTCGGAGCGCATCAACTGCAGCCACTCGGTGCGCCCGTGCCGCCAGATCTCCGAGAATGGGGCTTCGCGAATGCTTCCGAGGGTGCGATGCCGCGAGAACTGGTCCGGGTGCACGTCGCCACGCTCATCGACGCATCCGATGCCAATCCCCGGCCCGCCGCGTGCACCCGCATTCCAGCCGAGCATGTCACGTGCTCGGGCGGCCCGCTCGGGGTCGCGCTCATCGAGCCAGTGGGCGAGTGCGACACCGTCGGAGGGGTTGTCGACGGTGAGGACTTCGATCTGCGGGAAGGCTTCGGCAAATACAAAGATGTGGTGGAGCACCTCACGGCGCTGTTCGGGGGAGATGTCGTGCAAGTTCCCGCCGCGGCCCGATGGCACCAGGTGATAGAGGCAGAACCGCTCGATGTTTTCGCGCAAGACCAGCGAGAGCACCTCGGATAGACCGTCGATGTTGCCCGGGGTGACGGTGAACCGCACCCCTCGCCGGACGCCGGCCTCGGCCAGGTGCCGCAGGCCCTCGACCGCGCCGTCGAAGGATCCGGCCTCGCAGCGCTGTCGGTCATGGAGGTCCTTTGGACCGTCGATCGAGATGCCGGCGTAGATCAGCCCGGCGTCCTTGAGGTGCGCTGCGACGGTCTGGTCGATCTTCGTCCCGTTGGACGAGAGCGTAAAGCGCAGGCCACGTTCCGCACCGTAGGAGATCAGCTCCATCAGGTCCGGCCGCGCCAGCGGCTCACCGCCGGAGATCAAGACGGCCGGCACGGTGTACGCGGCCAGGTCGTCCAGGAACGCCTTTGCCTCGGCCGTGGTGAGCTCATCGGGTGCCGGGGTGCGCTTGGC
>JADGPH010000086.1 GCA_017882555.1 Thermoleophilia bacterium | reverse complement strand
TCCTCGCCCAGCATTCCGCGCGGAAAGCCCAAGCCGGTTCGGCGCAGCACGCGCGCGATCACCTGCGCGGGACGGTCATCGCGCGCCGCGGTCATACGATCTCGTGCGAGATCGACCCAATCTGCTCGATCTCGATCCGGACGCGGTCCCCGGGCTCGAGATACCGCGGAGGATCAAACCCTCGCCCCACCCCGGCGGGCGTTCCCGTCGCGATCACGTCACCGGGCTCCAACGTGAAGCTTTGCGAGCACCACGCGAGCAACTCAGCGATCGGAGTGATCATCCGGCTGGTGTGACCGTCTTGACGCAAATCGTCGTTGACCCACGTCCGTACCCGGAGATTCTGCGGATCGGCAATTTCGTCCGCCGTCACGATCCACGGGCCCATCGGGGCAAAGGTGTCGCCCCCTTTGGCACGGGTCCACTGCGGCTCGGTCCGTTGGAGGTCCCGTGCCGAGACATCGTTGATGATCGTGTACCCGAACACCGCGTCCATGGCCTCACCCGGGGTCGCGCCGCGCAGCCGGCGCCCGATCACCACCGCCAGCTCGCCTTCGTAGTCAAGCTCCTGGGTGTACGCCGGACGAATCACCGGACCGGACGGTCCCGTAACCGCGGTCACGAGCTTCGAGAACACCGACGGCTCCTCGGGAACACCTTCGTTGAGCTCCGCGGCGTGGTCCGCATAGTTCTTGGCAACGCCCAAAAGCTTTCCGGGACGCACCGGAGCGAGTAATCTCACGTCGCCGAGCGAGACTGGGGCGCCTTCGGGCGTCACGTCTGCTCCACACATCACCGCAGCAATGTCGTTGCGACCACAGGGCACAATCACGTCGCCCTCGAGTCGTCCGACACGCGGAGTGTTGGAGTCAAGGTACCTACACAGGCGCATGCCGGGCTATTCTAGCCGCAACCGGCCCAGTTTCTCTCGAGAGCAGCCCACCGGGAGGGGCGCGTTCATCTCAACAGGACTGTACGAGATTCCACACACCACCGCGCCACGCGGAACAATCGGTCGAGCCCTCTTGGGCATTGCCAACGCGCTGCGAATTTCACCGAACGCTCTCACGCTGATGGGGTTCGCCGGAGTGTGTGCGGTCGGGGCGCTCATTGTGACCCACCAATGGGTGGTCGCAGGCTTCTTGTATGTCGCATTCAGTCTGGCGGACTCGCTGGACGGTACACTTGCGCGTGCCCAGGGTCGCCAGACCCGATTCGGAGCATTTCTCGATTCCACCCTTGACCGTCTGGCAGAAGGCGTCATCCTTGGCGCGCTCGGCATCACGTTCGCCGAGCGTGGGCAGCAGTGGATTGTTGCCGCCTGTTTCATTGCATTGTCTGCATCATTTCTGGTGTCCTACACCCGAGCACGCTCTGAGGGTCTCGGAATCGACACCAACAAGGGTGGGCTCATGGGCCGACCGGAACGACTGGTGCTGACCGGGGCTGGGATCTTCATGGGATCCCTAGGGTCTGTGCTTGAGGCTGTGATCGTCGTGCTGGCGGCACTCAGCCTCATGACCATGGTGCACCGTATCTGGCATATCTACCGGGCTCTCCAGCCAGAGCCCGCATCCGCAACCAATCAGGGGAGTCCAGACTCGTGAGCGAACCCGTCAACGTCGCAATCATCGGCGTCGGCAACTGCGCCTCGTCGCTCGTCCAGGGTGTCGAGTACTACCGCAATGCAAAGTCCGACGAGTTCGTGCCCGGACTCATGCATGTCAACTTGGGCGGATACCACGTCAACGACATCCGATTCACCGCGGCGTTTGACATCGATGTGCGCAAGGTCGGACACGACCTGTCGGCAGCAATCTTCTCGGGACAGAACAACACCCTGAAGTTTGCGGACGTGCCGCACCTCGGTGTTCCGGTCGAGCGCGGCATGACCCACGATGGCCTCGGGAAGTACCTGAGTGAGATCATCGAGAAGGCGCCGGGCCCGACTGCGGACATCACCGGGATCCTGCGCGAGACCAACACCCACGTTGTGGTCAGCTACCTACCGGTAGGCTCGGAGCAGGCCACCAAGTGGTACGTCGAGCAGATCTTGGCCGCCGGCTGCGCCTTCGTGAACTGCATTCCGGTCTTCATCGGCCGCGAGCCCTATTGGCAGGCGCGCTTCCGCGAGCACGGCGTGCCGATCATCGGTGACGACATCAAGAGCCAGGTCGGCGCGACCATCGTCCACCGCACCCTTGCCCGCCTGATGAATGAGCGTGGCGTTCGCTTGAAGCACACGAGCCAGCTCAACTTCGGTGGCAACACCGACTTCTTGAACATGCTTGAGCGCGAGCGCTTGGTATCCAAGAAGATCTCCAAGACCAACGCTGTCACGTCGATCCTCACCGAGAAGATCCACAAGGACGATGTCCACATTGGGCCGAGTGACTATGTGCCGTGGCTCAAGGACCGCAAGTGGGCACACATTCGCCTTGAGGGCGAAGGCTTTGGCGATGTTCCGATGTCAATCGAGCTCAAGCTCGAGGTGTGGGACTCCCCGAACTCGGCGGGCATCGTCATCGACGCCGTCCGGTGCGCGAAGATCGCCCTCGACAACGGCATCTCCGGCACCCTCGAGGGCCCGTCTTCATACTTCATGAAGAGCCCGCCGATCCAGCACCCCGACGATGTTGCGCGCGAGTTGACGGACGCGTTCATCTCCGGAGAAGATCGTCGTGCCGTTGCTCCCGAGGCACCCGTCGGCGACTGATCGACCGTCGTCACCCAGTAGCCGACTGACGGGCGCTGGGTGACGACCTGGTGGAGGTACCTGTGAGCGCATCCTTGGCCATCGCGATCGTCTGCCCGACGGCGTGGCCGCCGGGGGATGACATTGCCTGGCGGGTACACGAAGAGGGCCAGGCCCTGGCGCGGCGCGGCCACCGCGTCACGATCTTTGCACCAGGCACCCGCGCTGATGATCTGCGCGCCGCACACGCGCGGATCATGCGGGCGGAAGATGGACAGCCCGCGGCGCTCTTGGCCGCACCCGGCACGCCCCGCGTGCTGATCGTCGGCCGGGCGCGACGCACCGGTTCACGCCTCGGTGTCAGCCCGTTTGATGCCGCCTCGCAGCTTGAGGTGGCCATCTCGCATGGCGGCTTTGACGTCGTCCATGTGCATGAGCCGCTGACCCCATCCCCCGGACTCTCGGTGCTCCGCCGCGCGACCGGCGTCACCGCCACGACATTTCACCGTCCCGATCCGATCACGGGAGCCGCATTCCTCGGACCGCTTGTGCATCGCGCGCTCGCGCGGGTCGACGTCCGCATTGCCACATCCCCAACCGTCGAACGTGCGGTCACACAGATCCTGGGCGGTGACTTCCTGGTCCAGCCATGGGGTGCACACCCTACCGTGCCGCATCCCCCGGAGATCGGTATTGCGATCGTGGCCCGCGGTCGTGATCGCGCCGCCCTGCGATTCGCCATCGCGGTGGCACGGTTGCTCCCGCGGGAGCTGAGGGGTCCGATCGCTCTGATGGGGCCGCGCGAAGCCCCGTGGAGGATTCGTACCGCCATCCCCAAGGCGCTGCGCGAGGACATCGAGATCATTCCCGACACCGGGCCAGCGTCCTGGCATCGGCTGCTGGAGAGCGCTTCCATCGTCCTGCTGGGAGCCCCAGGCGACATCGATGGGCCGGTGACTGCCCAAGCGATGGCCGCCGCTCGCGTCATCGTCGCCCCCCGCAGCCCGGAGGCCGATGAGCGCCTCGTCGATGGCATCAACGCGATCGTGGTGGCGCCATTCGTCCGAGAACCGTGGGCCGAGGCCATCACCGACCTCATCGGCGATCCGGACAAGCGGACCGCGCTCGGGCATGCGGCGGTGGCCTCAAGTATTTCGTGGGACGAAATCGCCGACACTCTGGAGCAGGCCTACCTCGATGCCCTCGCCCGCCACGAGCAGGGCACCGCCCCGACCGAGGCACGGGTCGTCGGGGACCTGCGGGTGCGGCCGGCCTCGGGCACCGATCCCGCCCGATTTGCCGCCGCGTGCTGGGAGGCGGGTCTCGACGTGGTGGCCGTCGCGAGCCCCGGCGGGGTCGGCGCCGCAAATGCCATCGCCGCCGCCGCCCCACCTGAGCTCACGGTAATCCTGGGACAAGAAATCGCGAGCACTGACGGCATTGTCATCGGACTGTTTCTGACCGAAGATGTGCCCACGGGCCGCGGCTTTCCGGAGACCGCCAACCAGATCCACGCACAAGGCGGGGTCGTCGTGATCCCCCACCCGTCAACGAGCCAGCCGCCGCCGCCGGAGCTCTTACGGACCCACGCGCGCCTGGTCGACTGCATCGAGCTCGCCAACCCCGCGGGAGGCCCCACGCAGCGGCCCGTCCTCCGGACGGCACGCCAGTTGGGCCTGGTCATCAGCGCCGGTAGCGCGGCGACGGGACCAGAAGGTCTCGGTGCGGTTGGCGTGGAAATGCGCCCATTCCGCGACGGGCGCGACTTCGTTGATGCACTTGCCGAGAGCGAGCTTGTCCGACCGCGTCGCCGGCGCGCACGGCGCGCTCGAGGCGCACGGCGTTCATCCTGAAACACTCACGCGCAGGAGTCCGACGCTGGCCGCTAAATAACAAGCTCGCAGATGACTTCAGAGCCTCCTCCAAAGCGTACGGGTAACCGCGTGCGGGCGATACGCCCGCCAGGCCCTGATGAGACTCCGGGTGCACCGGAAGATATTCAGGATGCGTATCTCAAGCGCGCCATCGCCGAACTCGGTGCGCTCAACGACGAAATCACCGCCTGGGCCCTCAACCACGGCGCCAGCGCGCTGCCGGTACTCAGCTCCGGGGCCCCGCAGGCAGAGATCGTGATGATGAAATGGACGGCGAGCCTCGCCGAACGACAGGAAGGCGTCGCGTACTTCGGCCGCGCCGGATCAGCCATCCTCAAGAGCGTCCAGCGCCTGGGTGTGGACCCGCTGAGCCTCTACGGGACCCTCTGCGTCAAGATCAACGAAGCCGGCTTCCGACCGCAGTGGCTCACCCGCGAGCTACAGATCGTCATGCCGAAACTCATCATGCCGATGGGCGACCACGCGCTCGAGGCCATCAACTCACTCGTGTTCCCGGGCAGCACCCCACTCCAGAACACGCCCGGTGTCGTGCAGTCCTGGACCCCGACGATCGAGGCCATCGTCGTCCCCGATATCGATGAATCGCTCGACGAGCAATCGGCCAAACGGGCCTTCTGGGCGGCGTTCCGCACGCTCGGTGAGTGGTATCTCGCCCAGCCCCCCTATTAAGGCGCCTCCCGGTGGGCCACCTCGGCCGATCTGCCGCGACGCCAGTGGCGTCAGCGCCCCTTGGCCGCGGCGGCCGCGTCGGCATCAGCACGCGCCTGCGCAACGGCTGCCTCGTCGCGCACAAAGCGGGCGACGGCCTCCACATGGGGCGTATTGGGGAACATGTCAACCGGCTGGACATACTCCAACACGTAGCCCGCAGCCACGAAGCGGGCCGCGTTGTCAGCAAATGTCGCCGGATGACATGACACGTAGATCAACACCTCGGGCTCCAGCTCCAACACCCGACGTATCGCTCGCCCGGAGAGGCCTCCGCGCGGCGGGTCAATGATGGCCACGTCGGCCTTTGGCAGCGTGTCGCGCTGTTCTTTGATTACGCGGCCCACATCCCCCGTGAGCACCCGGTAGTCCGCTACGCCGTTGGCCTCCGCATTGCGTTGCGCATCGGCGGCAGCCTCGGGGACAATCTCCACCCCGATCACCTGCCGGGCCCGCGCAGCGAGGGTGATGCCGATACTGCCCACCCCACAAAAAAGGTCGTAGACGACTTGGGTGCCGTCCAGACCGGCAGCCTCGGCGACCCGGTTGTAGAGGTGCCCGGTCATCTGGGTATTGGTCTGAAAGAAGCTCTGGGCCGAGAGCGCCAAGCGCATGCCAAGGACCTCTTCATAGAAGTAGTCGCGACCCCATAGGCACCGCGTCGGCAACCCCTGGGTGACCTCAGAGACGCCGTCGTTGACGCCGTGCAGCAGACCGACGAGGTTCGGGTGGCCGGCGCGCATAGGTGCGATCAGATGCTCGACGACGCCGTCTGCCCCCGGGGCCGTCACCACCGTGACCAGGAGTTCGTTGGTCCCGATCCCTTCCCGAACCACCACGTGGCGCAGCATGCCGCGTTGGGCGCGCTGGTCGTAGGGCGCAACATCGTGTGCCACCGCCCAGTCGCGCACCGTGTCACGGGCCGCATTGCCGGATGCCGTCGCCAACAAACACGGATCCACGTTCACCACTTCATCCCAGCGGCCTCGCCGATGAAAACCCAGGCGCAATTCGCCACCGGGGCCCGGGGCCGCCGAGTACTCCATCTTGTTGCGATAGCCGAACTGCGCCACCGCAGGATCGACGGGACGCACCTCAATCCCATTGAGGTGACCGATGCGTTCGAGGTGGTCAACGATGTGTTCGCGCTTGGCGACAAGGGTTGCCCCATAGTCGATGTGCTGCAGGCGACATCCGCCGCACGCCGGCACGTACTGACACGGCGGCGTGATGCGATCGGGGCTGGGTTCAATCACTTCGATCAGCTCGGCCTCAGCGAACCGGCGGCGCGATTTACGCACCCGCACCCGCACACGATCCCCCGGGACGGTGTCGGTGGAGAAGATCACAAAGCCGTCGCTGCGACTCACGCCCAGACCACCGAAGGCCAGCGCGTCAACGGCCAGTTCAAGTTCGTCGTCGCGTTGCGGTCGGGCCACGGGGAGTCGATGATAGCGGTCCGCATGGCTCCAACCACGTCCACCTCCTGGAGCATCACCGGGACCGTCCTCCACGGATGGCGCCTGGTTCAAGGCTGCGTGCATATCGCCGACGGCACCATCGCCGCTGAGGTCCCACACGGTGCCCGCCTCGTCGTGCTCCCCGACGGCTGGATCGTGGCCCCCGGTTTTTGGGACCTTCAGGTCAACGGCTTTGCCGGCGCTGAGATCGGCGACGACCCCGACCAAATCGCGCATGTCGCGGCGGCGTTGCCGGCACATGGCGTGACCGGATTCTGCCCTACTTTGGTCACCCGGACCCCGGGCGCCTACCGACGTGCCCAGCAGGCACTTGCCGAGACTCGATGGCCAGAGGACGGTGCACGCAACCTCGGGGTGCATCTCGAAGGACCGCTGTTGTCCCCACATCGCGCCGGAGCGCATCACACCCGGGCGCTCACGCTCCCGACCGACGACCGGGTCTCGTCGCTGATCAACGCCTTCTCACCGCGCATCCTGACCCTTGCACCGGAGCTTGTCGGGGCGGACGCCGCCATCGGCCTGCTGCGCCGAGCCGGTGTCATCGTGGGCGTTGGGCACACCGAAGCGACCGCCGCAGAGTGCGCACGGGCTATCGCAACCGGTGCACGCCTGCTGACACACGCGTTCAATGCGATGCCCGGCATCACCGCCCGCGACCCCGGCCCGGTTGCGGCCTTCCTGGCCGCGCCCAACACCCATATCGCGGTGATTGCGGACGGCGTGCATGTGGCGCCCGAGACGCTGGCGGCCCTCGAGCGCGCCGCGGGACGCCAATTGGTGCTCGTCAGCGATGCGGTCGCAGCGGCAGGTGCACCCCTGGGCAACTACCTGCTGTCGGGCCGCCGCCTGATTCGCGACGGGCGTGCGGTGCGCGATCACGCCGGGCGCCTGGCCGGCAGCGCCCATGCGATTTCCCATGGACCGCAGGAGCTCGTCCGCGTTGGGCGCAGTGTCGCACGCGCCCTTGCGAGCGCGATCACCGCACCACGGCGCCTGTTGAGTGCCCCTGACCCCCTGTCGATCGGTGAGCCGGCAGACCTTGTCGTGCTGGACGAGCATCTCCAGCCACAGCTGACATTGATCGGTGGCGCGGTTGCCTGGCGAGAGCCCCGCACGACGCTCACCGCGGCCTAGGTGCGCGCCATCGGGCACCCAGCACCGGCGCCGCGCCGCATGCCACACGCCCGATCGCACCGCGCGGCGTTACCACGGTGTTGCGCGGTTCAACGCGGCGTTCGCCCCACGATCTGTCAGCCTAGGACCAGATGCCGCTGACCGACGACGAGCTCCAGTTGATCGATGGCTACTGGCGGGCCGCGAACTATCTCTCGGTCGGGCAAATCTACCTGCTCGACAACCCGTTGCTGGACGAGCCCCTCACCCGGGAGCACATCAAGCCACGCCAGCTCGGCCACTTCGGCACCACCCCGGGTTTGAATCTCGTCTACGCGCACCTCAACCGGCTCATCCGGCACCGCGAGCTGAACGCCATCTTCATCGCCGGACCCGGCCACGGTGGGCCAGGGCTTGTGGCTAACGCCTACCTGGAGGGCACCTACTCCGAGCTGTACTCGCATATCGCCGAAAGCCGGGACGGATTGCGCGAGCTGTTCCGACAGTTCTCGTTTCCGGGCGGGATCCCGAGCCATGCGGCTCCGGAAACACCCGGATCGATTCACGAGGGAGGAGAGCTGGGTTACTCCCTCGCCCATGCGTTCGGCGCAGCATTTGACAACCCCGATCTCCTGGTGGCCTGCGTGGTCGGCGACGGTGAGGCCGAGACGGGACCGCTCGCAACCAGCTGGCACTCCAACAAGTTCCTGAATCCGCAGGTTGACGGCGCGGTGCTCCCCATCCTGCATGCCAACGGCTACAAGATTGCCAATCCGACGGTGCTTGCCCGCATTCCCGAAGACGAACTGGTCGCCCTCTTTGAGGGATACGGGTGGCGGCCGCTGGTCGTCTCCGGCGATGACCCCACGGTCGTCCATCATGCGCTCGCCACCGCCCTTGAGGATGCGCTGGACGACATCGCCCGCATACATGTCGCGGCGCGGGAGCAAGGGATCTCGACGCGTCCGAAGTGGCCGATGATCATCTTGAGTACGCCAAAGGGATGGACCTGTCCGCGGGAGATCGACGGGCTGCCGGTTGAGGGCACCTGGCGCGCGCATCAGGTGCCTGTGACCAGGCCCCGCGACAACCCCGAGCACCTGAAGATCCTTGAGACGTGGCTGCAGAGCTACCGTCCTGGCGAGCTCTTTGACGCTGACGGGCGGCTTGTTCCCAAGCTTGCCGAGCTCCCGCCCAAGGGGACGCGCCGCATGAGCGCAAACCCGCACGCCAACGGCGGCGAGCTACTGCGCGATCTCGTCTTGCCGCAGTTTCGCGACTACGCGATCGACGTCCCGGTACCGGGAGTGGCGTCCAGTGAGGCAACACGGGTGCTCGGGACATTCCTTCGCGACGTGATCGCCCGCAACCGCACCAACTTCCGGCTCTTCGGCCCCGACGAGACCGCCTCGAATCGGTTGGACGACGTCTTTGGCGTCACGGATCGCGTCTGGGAGGCCGAGCGCCTCCCGACCGACGATCACCTGGCGCCCGACGGGCGCGTGATGGAGATCCTCTCCGAGCACCTGTGCCAAGGATGGCTCGAGGGATACTTGCTCACGGGCCGCCACGGCATGTTCAACTGCTATGAGGCGTTCATCCACATCGTTGACTCGATGTTCAGCCAGCACGCGAAATGGCTCAAGGTCTCGCGCACGATCCCGTGGCGCCGGCCGATCGCATCGCTGACCTACCTGTTGAGCTCGCACGTCTGGCGACAAGACCACAACGGCTTTAGCCACCAGGATCCGGGGTTCATCGACCATGTGGTGAACAAGAAGGCCGAGATCATCCGGGTGTATCTGCCCCCGGACGCGAACTGCCTACTGTCGGTCGCCGATCACTGCCTGCGCAGCCGCCACTACGTCAACGTGATTGTCGCCGGCAAACAACCACAACTTGACTACCTCTCTATGGACGATGCCATCTTGCACTGCACGCGCGGGATCGGCACCTGGGATTGGGCCTCCAACGACGACGCGGGCGCGCCCGACGTGGTTCTGGCGTGCTGCGGAGATATCCCGACCCTCGAGACGATCGCCGCGACCGCCATCCTGCGCGAGCAACTCCCGGAGCTTCGCGTGCGGGTCGTCAACGTCGTCGACCTCATGCGGCTCCAGCCCCCGGCGGAGCACCCCCATGGGCTGCCCGACGAAGAATTTAGCGTGTTGTTTACGACCGACCGCCCCGTGGTCTTTGCCTACCACGGCTACCCCTGGCTCATTCACCGGCTGACCTACCGGCGTGCCAACCACCACAACCTCCATGTACGCGGTTACAAAGAAGAGGGCACAACAACCACGCCGTTCGACATGGTGATGCTCAACGACCTCGATCGTTTCCATCTGGTGATTGACGTGCTGGACCGTGTCCCGGGCCTTGCCAACAGCCACGCGCACCTACGCCAAGAGATGGTTGACGCACGATTGCGCGCCCGTGCGTACACGCGCGAGCATGGCGAGGACGACCCGGCGATCAGCGGCTGGACCTGGCCCTACGCGCGATGACGCAGATTCTGGTCGTCAACGCCGGATCGACCAATATCAAGCTGCACCTCGTCGATCACGACGGCACGGCGATCCCCGTCGGTGCCCTTGAGGCGGTCGATCCCGGTCAGGTCACCGCGATCGCACATCGGGTCGTCCACGGCGGTCCGCGATTCCGGGACCCGGTCATCATCGACGCCCTGGTTCGTGCCGAGATCTTCGCGCTCGAAGGGCTCGCGCCGATTCACAATGCACCGGCGCTGCGGGCCATCGAAGACGCCGAGCGACTGCTGCCCGACCTCCCGCAAATCGGCGTCTTCGACACAGGCTTTCACGCCACCATGCCAGCTGCGGCAGCGAGCTATGCCCTCCCGGCGCACTGGCGCGAGGACTGGGGGATCCATCGCTACGGATTTCACGGGCTCTCGGTGCAGTGGTCCGCTCAGCAGGTGCGTGTGCCCCGGCTGGTCGTGTGCCACCTCGGCGGAGGATGCTCGGTCACCGCGGTCGCCGACGGACGCTCCGTCGACACCACTATGGGGTTCAGCCCACTCGACGGGCTGCCGATGGCAACCCGGTCGGGATCCGTCGACCCGCAGGCACTGATCTACATACTCAGATCGATGGGTCTCGGAATCGACGAGCTGGAACACGAGCTCAACTTCGGATCCGGCCTGCTGGGGCTCGGTGGATCTGCGGACATGCGCGACATCGAAGCCGGTGGGGGCGGTCTTGCCCTGGACGTGTTTGTCCATCGCCTCGCGGCGGCCATCGCTGCGATGACGGCGTCGCTCGGCGGGCTCGATGCGCTGGTATTTACCGCCGGGATCGGGGAGGGCTCAGCAACCGTACGAGAGCGGGTCTGTGCGCGGCTCGGCTTTCTCGGAGTCGCACTCGACCGCGCGCGCAACGCGGTCGCCGTCGCGGACTGCGAGATTGCTGGGCCAGGCGCACCGGTGCGGGTCCACGTGATCCACGCACGCGAGGAACTGATTGCGGCACGCCTCGCGCGCAGGCTGCTCGGCAACCCCGACGACACCACCGGGTCGACCAGCGGATGACCAAGCTCACCCTCTGGATGCAGATTCCCCTGGACGGCGACGCCGAAGTGCCGAACCATGCCCTCGACTGGCCCGTCGTGGATGCGCAACTGCATCGGTACTTCATCGACGTCGCGCAGCTGGTCGATGAAGTACCGGCTCGTTGTCCACCCCACTGTCCCCGGTAGCGGAACACCGGTGTTCGCCGACGTCGGCGGGCGCCTCCGGGTGGGTCTGGTTTCCTCCCAGACCTTCGACAGCGCCGTGGTCGGGCTCCGCCACGCGAGCGCCGACGCCCGCGAGACCACCGACGGCGTGGCCTACGACTCGTAGATCTCCGGCCGGCGATGGGTCAACGCCGGCAGCGTCGCACGCACGCGTTCCAGCAGCGCCAGATCGAGATCGGCGATCGCGAGACCGACCCCCGAGACAAGCTCCGCGATCACCTCTCCCCACGGGGTCACGATCATGCTGTGGCCGTACGATTCGCTGCCGTCAGGGTGGCGTCCCACCTGATCGGCCGCAAGCATGAAGGCTTGGTTCTCGATTGCGCGCGCCCGGAGCAACACCTCCCAATGATCGCGACCGGTCTGGGCGGTAAATGCCGACGGCACCACAAAGGCGGTCGCCCCGAGGTCGATCATGTGCCGGTAGAGCTCGGGGAACCGGAGGTCGTAACACACCGACATCCCGACCCGGAGCGGCCCGACGTCAACCACAGCGATCTGGGTCCCGGGTGCGGCACCGTCCGATTCCCGGTACGTGCGCCCCGCGACCTCCACGTCGAACAAGTGCAGCTTGCGATATACCCCCGCGATCTGGCCATCGGGTGCGATCAGGGTGCTGGTGTTGTAGACGCGCCGTGCCTCCAGAGTGCGCTCACCGATACTCCCCGCCAGCACCGTCAGACCAAGCTCTCGCGCCCAACCACGAGCGAGCTGGACCGAGGGACCGTCGAGGTCTTCGGCTCCCGCGAGGGCGGCGTCCGGACCTGCCATCAGGTTCCACGTCTCCGGCAAGACGACCAGGCGCGCACCCGCTGCGGCCGCCTCACGCACCAAACGATCGGCCGTCAGATGATTGGCGTTCACATCCGCGCCGCTGGTCATTTGCACAACGGCGGCGCGAAGGGTCCGCGCAGCGCTAGGATCCACGATGGTCACTCATCAGCGAAGGGAAGTCCATGTCGACCCAGATTCTCGCGCAGATCGAGGATGTTCTCGACAACATACGGCCCGCGTTGCACGCCGACGGTGGCGACGTCGAGTTGGTGGAGTTCGATGAAGAGGGGTTTGTCCACCTGCAGATGCACGGCGCCTGCGGGGGCTGCCCAATGTCGACGGCGACCCTCACGCTCGGCATTGAGGCGGAATTGCGCCGCCAGGTTCCCGAAGTCGAAGGCGTGATCACGGTCTAGCACCAACACGGCCGCTGGAGATTCCAGCGGCCGTGTTGGACAGGACCGGAGCCGGCCCTGCTGCGATCGGGGTGCCCGGATTTGAACCGGGGACCTCTCCGTCCCGAACGGAGCGCGCTACCAAGCTGCGCCACACCCCGCCAAACCGCCTCGGGATGCTAGCCGATCAAGGCGCCCAGGTTCTAGCCGATTGCGGTTAACCCGCACACATTGGCTGTTACTGTGCCCAAGTTGCTCCAACGCTTCCCGAAGTTGTAGCGTTGAGTGAATCCATTCGTGCGACGACTGACGGCGCGTGACGACTGAAACCCCCACACCGATCGCCCTGACAGCAGGGTCGGCGCCCGGCGCCCCACGTGGGCTCAGGGGGGCCGTTCGTCGCCATCCGTGGATGCGGGAGTGGCTGATCTTCGCCGTGGCGTTGTTGGCCTACGAAGGCAGCCGCGCATTGGTGATCGGCAACGCCTCCGTCGCCATCACCAATGCGACCGGCATTATCGATTGGGAGAAGAGCTCCGGCCTGTTCGTTGAGCTCTCGGTCCAGCAATGGCTGCTCAATCATCTGGTGCTCACCAAGCTGCTCAACGACTTCTACATGGTCGCCCACTGGGTCGTCACGCCGTTGTTTTTCATCTGGCTGTACCGCTCCCGGCGCCATCTGTATCCGTATGTGCGCAACGCGTTTCTCGCTGCCAACGGCATCGCGCTCATCATCTACATCGTGTATCCGGTCGCGCCACCGCGCCTGCTCCCCGGCATGGGATTCGTCGATACCCTCGGGGGCGTGTCGAAGATCGACCTCCACGGTGGCGTGTTCTCCAAGTGGTTTAACGCCGACGCCGCGATTCCCTCGATGCATTTTGGCTATGCGTTCATGATCGGCATCGTCGCCGCACTCCTCCTGAATAACTGGGCGTATCGGATCATCGTGCTGGCATATCCGGCACTCGTCTTCTTCACGATTACCGGTACCGCCAACCATTACATCGCCGACAGCCTTGCCGGCGCACTCGTGATCGCCGCCGGATTCCTGCTGGTCCATTTCTGGTCGATGCTCTGGCCACACATGCGACCGGCGCTGGTCGGCACGGCGCGCCGGGTCTACCCGGCCGTGACCAGTACGTTGCGCCCCCCGGAGTAGTCCGCACCGGACCTCTTGGTGCCGCTGCCACGCGTGGCGCACGCACCTGCACCAAGTCTGCGCAAACAGCGAGGGATCCGATCTCCCCCGGATGCAGGTCGTCGGGAGAGCGCGCTACCCTAACGTGCATGTCCGCACCGACTCCCGGGATGACCGAGCTCGAATGACATGCCCCGGTGAGTGCGCAGGCGATCCGCAGCGATGCCGCCGCTCTCGGCGAGCCAGTGGGTCCTGTCGGATCGCACCCACGTCGAGGAGGTCCTGATGGCCAATCACCTCACCCCTGACGAGTTGTCCGACGCGCTCGGCATCTCGCGCAAGACGCTCATCAAGCTCTGCGCTCAGGAGGGTGTCCCCGTATTCCATGGGCGAATCGATAAGACCCTATTTGTCCAGACCATGACCGCCGCCGGACACCGACTTCCCGACGGTCTCCAAGAGTTCGACCGGGCCGTACTCGCGCCAGGGTAGGCCCCCGCACCAGCTGCCCGAGTGGGCTGGGATGGGATCGCCCCGACCCCAGTCCGGCCCACTGCTGATCCACGCGCTCCGGCGGCGGACCGAGCGGTTAGGACTCGGTTCCCGCCCCGGACGGGATCGGGGCAGATGTCTCGCCCGCCAGCACGGCGGCGAACGTTGCGTTGTCGAGCACTGGAATGCCCAGGCGGGTCGCCGCGGCAAGCTTTGAACCCGCCCCGGGTCCGGCCACCACGAAGGTGGTCTTCCGCGAGACGCTTTCGGTCGGGGTGCCCCCGGCCGCGAGGATCGCCCGGCGGGCGCCGTCCCGCGAAAGTCCCTCGAGGGTTCCTGTCACGACCACTGTGCATCCGGTCAGCGGTCCCCGGCCAACGCGAGCGGGCCCATCCTGGCGCATCTGCAATCCCGCGTCCCGCAACCGCGCCAACGTGCGAAGGTTGACCTCGGAGCTCAGGTACTCCCGCACCGAGCCTGCGACCACGGGGCCGACACCTTCGGCATCCGCCAAATGCTCCGGCGTTGCCGCCAGCAGATCATCGAGCGACGGAAGGACATCTGCCAACGCCTGTGCGGTGACCTCGCCGACGTGACGAATCCCGATCGCGTACAGCACCCGCGCCCAGGGACGCTGCGTCGAGATGCGGATGGCCTCAAGCAGATTGTCGACCGACGTGTCTTTGAAGCCCTCCAGGGCCAACAGTTCATCACGGCGTCCCGCCAGCCCATAGATATCAGCGACATCGCGCACGAGGCCGATCTCAAAGAACTTCACCACCGTCTTGGCGCCCAATCCCTCGATATCCATCGCCCCGCGCGACGCAAAATGCTCGATGCTCTGCACGATCTGCTCCGGGCACGAGCGATTTGGGCACCGCATCTGCACCTCGCCTTCTGCCTGGATCACCGCGGTGCCGCACGCCGGGCAGTGCTCGGGCATGGCAAACGGGACCTCGGCGCCCGTGCGCCGCTGGACCAATGGCGCGACGACCTGCGGAATCACATCGCCGGCCCGCTGAATGATCACGTAATCGCCCACCCGAAGATCCTTGCGGGCGATGTCCTCGTGGTTGTGCAGGGTCGCCTTGGTCACCGTCACACCGCCAACCTCGACGGGATCCATCACCGCATACGGCACGATCACGCCCGTGCGCCCGACGTTGACGTTGATCGCTCGCAAGATCGTCGTTGCCGTCGTTGGGGCGAACTTGTAGGCGACCGCCCACCGTGGCGCCCGTGCCACCGCGCCTGCCGCCCCCTGAGCCCCGATGTCGTTGAGCTTGACCACCGCGCCGTCGATGTCGAAGTCGAGTTCGGCGCGCTGGGCTTCCCACCACGCGCATGCCTCGGCCGCCGACGCGATGCCGTCATAGAGAGCGATCTGGGGATTTACCGGGAACCC
>JADGPH010000085.1 GCA_017882555.1 Thermoleophilia bacterium | reverse complement strand
TCTCGATCACCTTGCCACGCGCGAGCTCGTCCATGTCCAAGCCTCCCACTGCCAATGCCAACTGGCGGGCAGGGTCGTATGGGAACTCAGCTGCCTTGAACGTCTCCCAGGCGATCATGGCAAAGTCCGTATATGAGTCGACCTGGACATCCCGCCCAACCAGGCGGCTGCGCTGCAAACGGACGACCTCCTCTCGGGCGATGTCCAACGCCTCCTCTGGGCGGAGAAGACGGGCACGTCCGTCGAAGTCCGCCGCGGTGGAGTACACGGGCCAATGCTGGGAGATCACCGATAAGGCGGGGCCGTATGTGGAAAGTAGGAGGTCGACCCCAGCGATACCCGCCCGCTGGAATCTTTCCAAGGCGTCCCTCGCCGCAGCCCGGATATCGGCCTCGATGTCGTCCAAGAAGACGTGGAGGCCGGTGGCGCGCTCCTCGCGCTTCCGACAGACCAACATGATGGTCGATGATGCCGAATTCTTGTCTGCCTGATGCAGAGCGTGTTCATACTCTGTGTTCACGGGCCAAGATGTCTCGATCGTGAATCCCGCTTGGAGCAGGCCCATGCCGAGGGTGTCCCAAGCTTCGGCCCGCTTATGGGTGAACATGACGGACAGCACACCTTCGTCGCGGAGAACCCGCATGCACTCGGTGAAGATGCTGGTCATCTTCGCCTCGTAGTCCACATATGCCAGATCGTTCTTGCGGCGACCCAGCGCTGCGAAGCGGGCGGGATTTGCTACCGCTTCGTTGTCTCTGTCCGACAGCCGACCTGTGAAGTATTCGGGCACAATGAGGCCGAGCGTGCGCTTCTCCCACACGTAGAAAAAGTCAGCCAGTTCGGCGTACATCACGTTGTCGTAGTAGGGAGGGTCCATGCAGATGTGCGTAATTGAGCGTGCTTCAAGGGGCATATCTGCCGCTGTTCCCTGAGTAACGCGGACTGAACGCTCAATCGATGGATAGTCTTGCCCGGCTATACCGGGTTCAATACCGGCGCCCTCCAAGAGGTCAACAATCCCACCGTACGAGTCGGTCAGTTGGTTCAGGCACCAATTGTAAAGAGCGGTGGCGCCTTCGAACTCGGCGAACGTCCACTTAAAGGCGAAGTCATGGCGATCGAATACGCTCCGCATGCCCTGGGCGCCGATGTTCCAGGAAGAGAGTCGCGAGTTCCAATTGAGCGCTTTGCCCTGCATAAGTCCCAGCTCAAACAGCACTGCGTTGCCCAGTTCCTTGCCGAGCGTGTCGAGAACTTCGGGTGCCAATCGATGGTATTCCTCGCCGAAGGCGCCATGCACCAACGCTTGTCGGGGTGTAAAGAAGTCAATCCAGCTGGTCATGCCGTAATGGAGAGGGCGCAAGTCATTACCCTCGGGGAACTCTTCAGTTGGGAGTATCCCACTGGATTCCCAGTCTGCGCGCACCCGGCTGAACTCGGCCTCGGCGGCCGCAATTGCCTGAAGGTCTGTCGATGTTGGCGCGCGAAACGCCCGTTCACCCGCCGCGTTTCGGACAGCGACGGCGTACAACACCTGCCGCATCCGGTTTGCTTGGGCCTCTGCCTTGATATAGGTGCTGTCGATGACCAGGTTATCGTACGGGCTGATCCCATTTCCGCGTTTTACCGTGCCCTGAGCTGCTTCTGATTGATTCACAGCGCCTTCCGTCACCACACGGAAATGCGGTTCAGATAGCTCAACCCCCCCATCGCTTATAAGGATCACGATTGCGGCTTCCTTACCCGCTGTCTTGCGGAGCCATTTGTCGGTGAGGAGCGGTACCAACCGGCCCGTGCGAGGACAGCTTACGGCGTTCGCCCAGATGTAGGCGATCACGCTCTCTCCCCCTTGAAGGGGGAAGTAAGGCCGCATACGTTCTTTGACCCGAGCGACCAATTCGCCGCCCCATTTCTGGAGGTGTGGCAACAGATTGGCACCGCATTCGGCTGGGATCTCGACGCCGGCCCTCAGTACAGCCGCCGCGACGCCGTTCAGATCGTTTGCATATACGGGGATACCAAGTCGTGTCGCCGCGAAGGGGATGCCACCTCCACCGGCGGTCGGGTCACCGACGAGCGGTAGCGCGCCTGCCCCCCAAGTGTGGCGGAGCACTGCGTGTAGAAGGTCAACGCTATCTTGGCTGATGTGGTTTCGGAATGCCTGTCTGTATCCGTATCCGTTTCCCTCTAGCTTTGCTCCAATGGCATTGGCGGCATCGATCATTCGTCGCGCGGTGACCGGATCGCCCCAGATGCCAATCAAGTGCAGCAGCCATCTCCGGTACTCGCTATCACTGCGAAGCTCCTTGGCGTCTGGGAACGCTGCTGCGAGCTCGTTGGACCACGCGGGAAGCAGTCCACCGAGCACGACCGCCGCGGACGCGACTAGGGGGCGTCTGGCCCACCACACATGCAGGAACGACAGGGGCGGGAGTGCGCTGGCAGCGCCACGCTCGCGGCGGGACTCTATGCCGAGTTCGGCGATGGGCAGCCAGTCCTCAATCAATACTCGTGGACGGGTTGGCGGGTTGGCGGTCATGAGATCTCCTGAGGTCGGTCGTCGGCGAGCAAGATGCGCAGGGCTTTGCGTGCCCTGGCTGCGTCGGGACCGACACATTTGGCGTACCAGTAGTAGGACTCCTCGACGCTCATCGTGTCGACGCCGGCGACGACCGCGCGGATCCGGTCATTGCGGGTGACCGGTTGAGTCGAAAGCAGGGTGAGGGCCAGCCGGACCCCCGCCACCTCTTCGATCGAGATGGGCATTCCGTGGCTGACCGCCAAGACACCCGGGGCTTGGGCGCTGGCGCGCACGGCGCCGAGGACGGCGTCGAGAACTCTCGCGACCTGGGCGGGAGTTGCGGCTAACACGCGAGTGTGAGGGGTAGCGGATCCGTTGGTGTAGGTCTCGTCCAAATCGATGCCAAAGGCATCGCCATTCGCAGGCCGAACGGTCAGGCGGAAGGTGCGGACCGGTTCGGGCGTGCGTCCCATCGCTCGGACCTGCGTCATGAGGCCATCTCCGCAGTGACTGTGGTCTCGGTGAGGTTCAACGTTTTGAACACGGTGACGAGTTGGGTGAAGGCGGGGTCATCGGAGGCGACTGGTTCGGTGAAGCGGATGTCCAGTCGCACAGTGCCGGAGACTTTCGACGCCGCGGCCAGGACCTTGGACAGCGTCGTGTTAAGGGTCTGGTAGGCCTTTCGGGCTGCCTGCGCATCGACGGATATTCCACCGTCGATCTGAATGAATTCGGCGGCGAGGTCGGTGTGGACGGTGATGTCATGTCGTTGCAGCATGCCGAGCGAGGACACGAGGAGGTCGATGTCCTGTGAGCCCTTGACGTCGTCAGCAGTGGCCTGGATTGTGAGCCTTGCGATGCGCCGCCCTGTGAGGTCGGCAGTTTTGGCTACAATTTGGGTGAGCGCGGGCCCGGATGAGCCGCTTGCGGTCAGTAACTTCTTCGTTGTGGTTCTGGTCGGAGCTCTGACGCCGAGGGAGTCGGCAACCGCCCTTTGCATGACGTTTAGTCCGTCGAGGCCCTTATCCCGGATCTGGGTTGGCGTGAGGGCTGTGACGCCTTCCGCGGGTTCGGTGTCCGTGACGACCCACGATTGGTAGTTCCGGTTGGACACCTCGGTCGCCAGCACCTCAAGGACGTCGCCCTTGCTGGGCTCGCCACCGCACTTGGCTTCCAGATGGGCGCGTACGCCGCTGCCGTTGGTTACGTTCGTGGTCGGCAGGCCCTTGAGGTCGCCTACGGTGGGCTTGCGAACCAGCAGGCCACGCTTGATGGCCTCGCCGAGTTGCATCAGGTCGGTGTCTGCCCGGAACTCAACGCTCATCCCGGCCATGGACGTCCCGGTCCAGGCTTTCCCCATCGCGGCGTCGTAGTACACCCAGTCGTCGTTCTTGATCCCGTCGACGATTGCGTCGCGAATCAGGGCGGGGTTGCGGATGATCGGCGATCCGTGGTCGATCCAGAACCAGTCGGCCAGCTCCGAGGTGCTTATGGACACCTTGATGGGTGGCCAAGCCTTGCTCTTGAGCCACTCGTAGGAGAGCTTGTCCTTCCGGATCTTGCCTTCGTCTTCCAGCAGTTGGAGGACGACGCTGGTGGCGGACTTGGTGTCGCCCTGCTGCTGGGCGGGCAGGTCCAAGTGCCGCAGATGGTGGTGGGACCTGTCGTTCACGGGCATGTAAATGTGTTTGAAACACCGAGTGATTGCCACTCGTCCTTCCAAGCGGGTGTTCTTCTGGTACGACTCGATCTTCTTCTGCACATCGGCGGAGAACTGGGTCATACGCTGTGGGTCTCCGGCTATCGTGTCCGCAGCGATCAGCGCGCGCACCTTGTCTTTGAGGGTCTCGTAATGGTCGTCGTCGGCGACAACGAAGACCACACCATTGCGGTACTTCCGGGGCGCCTGGCTCTGGCCGGTGTGGTCGAGGATGTCCACGAGTAATTCTGGTGGGTCGTCAGCGTTCTTGCCCCGCATGGTGATCTGGTCTGGGTGCATCACTGCCAGCCGCAGAATGCTGGTGTCAGCGACAGTTGCCGGCCCAGCCGGGTAGTGCACGGTGGCCGCCCCTCCGTCGTTGGGGAAGGCCTTTACTACCAGATCGTCGAGGATTTGAGCCACCCTGGTGTTCTGGACGTTCGCCTTTTCCTCTTCCAGGATTGCGTTGACGTTGGGCTCGACATGGAAGCGCCATCGGGCGCCATCGCTGGAAAGGTGCCAACAGACCCGCTCGGATTCCGCCAGTGCCCGCTCGAGTAGCGCGGTTGTGTCGCCCGGCTGCATCGTGCCCAGGATCCACTCGGTGCGGCCCGCTCCGGCCGAGACCGTCATTTCTAGGCTGTGCGTGAACACCGTGCGACACACCCGGGTCGCGTACGGCTCACGATCAGGGAATACCCGGGCGTCCACCGATGCGGCATGCGACGACGGTCCGGCCAGGTCGACCTCGGCGACCCGGGAGAACTCCGGGCGTTCGAGCCCCATCGTCAGGTGGTAGCGAACAGGCTCATCGGAGTAGTCGATGTCCGCGACGTTGATGACCGGGCTCGAGTCTTCGTCGCGGTAAATGTGCGCTACAACTTCCGCAAGCAGTTTCAGCGCACCGCGGGCACGCTGGAACTTCGGGATTGCGCCAAGCCGTTTGTCCAGTACGCGTACGAGTTCAGGGTGAAACGGGTACATCCGCTCCACCAGCGCGGCGTAACTGGTCGGGTGCTCGGCGCCACCGGCGAGCTGTTCCTGATCCTTGATCAGGCCCTCGTACAGCCCCCGGTACGCCACCCCTGCCGCTGCAGCAGCGTGGGTGTCAATGGATTCGAAGAGTCGTGTCTTGAGGATCTCGCCGATCTCGGCGTCCTGAGCCGGGGTGATCACAGCACCCGGCTGCACCATCCTGGTCAGCACATCCTGTACTTCGGAGACGGCGGCTCGGGTCGCTTCGCTGGTCTCGTCCAGGAGCTCGGAAATCTCGTTGGACTCCTTGCCGAATGCGTTCTTAGCGCTGGCGAGGGTGACGACGACGGAGACGTGATTGGTAGGGTCGCCACCTACTTCAAACAGGTTCTTAAGGAACACCGGGATCGCACCGGCGTACCGGCGTACATCCTCGTTGCCGGACTTGATTGCCTGCCGCAGGTGCTGCGCGATCTCATCGATGATCACGATGGCCGGTTGGCCGGCTAGCGCCGCCCGGATCGTATGTGTACTTGGCGCGGTCCGGTCCCGCTCGTTGGCGTCCAGGGCCTCAACAGCGGCGGGGCCGATCTGCGCTCCCATCTCACCCCAAATGGTGAACGTACGCACACCGTTGGTCTCTAGACCTGCCGAGGGGTCTAGAGCGTCACCGACGATTGCTGCGATCCGAACCGGGTTCGCAGGTAGCAGCTTGCTGTCCACGAAGTCGGCGAGGTTGCCGGGCCTGGCGCCCTTTGCCAGGTGATACACGGCGACCAAGCCGTGGGTCTTGCCGCCACCGAATGACGTCTCGCTCCGCAAAACGCCGTTCTCGCCAGCCACCCCAGACGCCCCCGACACCCGGCCGAAGACCTTCGTGAGTAAGGTCCGGAGACCTGACGTCGGGTAGGTGAGCGAGAAGAAGTCCTCCGGGTCGCCGTAGAGTGGGTAGCTCCCTGGCTCGCGGACGATCTTGTCCAGCTGCGCAGCGAAGTGGTTGTCCGAAAGACCGCCCTGAAGAACGTCTTCACGCGCGGTGTTGACCAGCCATAGCGGCTTCAGCGACATGACACCCGCTCGATCACAGGTAGGCCCT
>JADGPH010000084.1 GCA_017882555.1 Thermoleophilia bacterium | reverse complement strand
TGCTCGCGAAGTCCGCGATGTCGTAGCCGTCATCGCGCAGGGGAGAGGGGTAGAACGGCAGCAACCAGAGTGCCGAGACGCCGAGGTCGTGGAGGTAGTCGAGCTTGGTAACCAGCCCCCGAAAATCGCCGATGCCATCGCCATCGGCGTCGTAGAAAGACCGCACATGCAGCTGGTAGATGACCGCGTCCTGGTACCAGAGCGGGTCGTGGCCGGGCTGGGAGCGGAGCGGGCTCATGAGAAGTAGTCAAAGTCGTGTTCGGTCCGCACGTGCCGGCGAATCGCAAACACGTGGGCGGGGAGCACGTGTGGATCGAGCTGGATGAAGTTCCGGGAGCCACGCCATTCGGCACGGGTATCCCCGACAAGGTCATGGACCTGGAACGGCTGGTTGTCGAGCGCAAGTGCGTCGAGATGCAGTTCGGTCCATCCTGACTGGGTGAACGTCGGATCGAGGTTCACCACGCACACGATCCTGTCGTCGTGGCGTGGGTCGGTTTTGGAGTAACAGAGCAACTGTGGGTTATCGGTGGGGTGGAATATGAGTGTGTCATTGCGCTGCAAGGCCGGGTGCGTGTGGCGGATGCGGTTGACGCGGCCGACGAAGTCGCGAAGACTCCAATCGGCATCGCGATTCCAGAGCTTGATCTCGTATTTCTCGGAGTTGAGGTACTCCTCGCTGCCGGGGGCTATCGCAGTGTGCTCGCACAGTTCAAAGGCCGGGCCGTAGATCCCGTAATTGGATGACAATGTCGCCGCGAGCACGAGTCGCGCCATGAACGCGGGGCGCCCGCCGGTTTGCAGATATCCGGTCAGGATGTCCGGCGTGTTGGGCCAGAAGTTCGGTCGAAAGTAGTCACGCAGGTCGCTTTGGGTGAGCTCGGTCAGGTAGCCGTAGAGTTCATCGCGTGTGTTGCGCCAGGCGAAGTACGTGTAGGACTGGGTGAAGCCCAGTTTGGCCAGGCGTCGCATGACTTTGGGTCGGGTGAAGGCCTCCGCGAGGAAGAGCACCTCGGGGTGAGCGGCGTGGATACGCGCGATCAACCATTCCCAGAACGCAAAGGGTTTGGTGTGTGGGTTGTCGACCCGGAAGATCCGGATGCCGGCGTCGATCCAATGCTCGACGACCCGCGCGACGGCCTCCCAGAGTGCGGGCCAGTCGTCGGTCGTGAAGTCGATCGGGTAGATGTCCTGGTAGCGCTTGGGCGGATTCTCGGCGTACTGAATTGACCCGTCCGGGCGCGCGCGAAACCACTGCGGATGTTCGGTGACCCACGGGTGATCCGGGGCGCACTGCAGTGCGAGATCCAGAGCGATCTCGATCCCGCGATCCACTGCCGCGTCGATCAATCCGCGCAGATCATCGAGCGTGCCGAGTTCGGGGTGGATGGCGTCGTGGCCGCCTTCGGCGGCGCCGATCGCCCAGGGGCTGCCGACGTCGCCCGGTTGGGCGGTCGTGGAGTTGTTGCGCCCCTTGCGGGCGACGCGGCCGATCGGGTGGATCGGTGGCAGATAGAGGACGTCAAAGCCCATCTGCGCGATCTCATCCAGCCGCGCGGTGACATCGGCGAAGGTCCCGTGCTGACCCGGGACCGTTGATGTCGAGCGCGGAAAGAGCTCGTACCAACTCGAGAACTGCGCCCGATCGCGCTCGCCCCAACATACACACGGCCTCGCCCATGTCGTGGCGTGGGTGAGATCGGGGTGCGCGGCACAGAGCACGCCGAGCTCTTCATCGAGCGCGCGCGTGACACGGTCGGGGGCCGGCGTGGTCGTGTCCTCGAGTTCGGTTGCCCAGGCGGCCAGTTGCTTGGCGGTCGACTTCGGGGCGCGCGCGGCGGCGGCACGGACGAGCGCAGCGCCGATCAGCAGGTCCACCATGACATCGTTGCCCGCCTCGGCGTTGCGCGACAGCCCCTGTCGCCAGGTGCCGAACTGGTCGACCCAGGCGTGTGCGGTGTATTGGTGCGCGCCGAGGCGCTCGACGGTGAACGCGGCCCCCCAACGGTCGTTGCCGAGATCCCGCATCGGCAGACACGTCCAGTCGGTGTCGGTCGCGTGGCGGTAGCGCAGTTCGACCGCGATGAGGTCCTGCCCTTCAGCAAAGGCGTCAAGTTCGACGGCGACCGCGTCACCCACGACCCGGGTGATCTTGAACCGTCCACCGTCGATGCTGGGCGTCAGGCCTTCGATGACCACGCGCGCACGGGCAGTCTGATCGTCCGGGATCGCGCTCGGTGGGGTCATGCGCAGATAGTCGTGTTGGGTTGGGGAATCAGGGCATGCCGCCGATGTCATGGGTGAATGGTTTCATCACGAGAACTCTGCCAGTACGCACAGGGATTTCGCGTCACAGATGGGTAATCCTGTGCGCAGGTTGGGCGGGTCAAGATCGGCACAATTACCGAGTTCACAATGAGCGATCGATCTGCGTCGGCGGAACCGGCGTGCCGATTGTGCGCAAATCGGGCACAGTACCCGGGATGTTGACGACCTCTCTGCATCGAATCACGGATCCCGCCACGTGTGGAGGGTGGTCGTGAACCTTTGGCCAGGTGAGCCATTCCCACAAGGTGCGACCTGGGACGGCAGCGGCACCAACTTCTCGTTGTTCTCGGAGTATGCCGAGGGCGTGGAGCTGTGCCTGTTTGACGATGCGGGCATTGAGACACGCCTGGAGCTCACGCACCGAACCGCGTTCCAATGGCACGGCTATATCCCCGGGGTGGAGCCCGGCCAGCGCTACGGCTACCGGGTGCGAGGGCCGTACGCACCGGATCTTGGTCATCGGTTCAACCCCAACAAACTCCTGATCGATCCGTATGCAAAGGCGATCGACGGCGATCTGCGGTGGGACGCGGCCAACGTCTTGCCGTATGTGCCCCGCGGTACCCCGGACGACGACTTTGAGATGGATACCGAAGACGACGCGTCCGCGATGCCCAAATGCGTGGTCGTGGACCCGGGGTTTGATTGGGAAGGCGATCGCCCGTTGCGGACCCCCTGGGCCGAGACGCTGATCTATGAGCTGCACGTCAAGGGATTCACCAAGAACTTCCCGGATCTGCCCGAGCATCTGCGCGGCACCTATGCGGGTCTCGCCTCAGACGAGGCAATCGCCTACTTGACCGCGCTCGGGATTACCGCAGTCGAACTGTTGCCGGTACATCACTTCGTGCATGAGCGCCACTTGGCCGACGAGGGACGCGTCAACTATTGGGGCTACAGCTCCGTCGGGTTCCTGGCGCCCCACGCCGGCTACAGCGCCAGCGGCGTGCTCGGCCAGCAGGTCTCCGAGTTCAAGGGCCTGGTCAAAGCGCTGCATCGCGCCGGAATCGAAGTGATCCTCGATGTGGTGTACAACCACACCGCCGAGGGGAATCACCTTGGTCCGATGCTCTCGTTCCGCGGGATCGACAACAAGTCGTACTACCGCTTGATGCCTGACGATCTGCGGATGTACATGGATTTCACCGGGACCGGCAACAGCCTCAACCCCGTGCATCCGAGCGTCCTGCGGATGATCATGGACTCGCTGCGCTACTGGGTAAACGAGTGTCACGTCGACGGGTTCCGCTTTGACCTGGCGTCCGCACTGGCCCGCGAGCTCTTTGATGTCGATCGACTGTCGTCGTTCTTCGACGTCATCCATCAGGACCCCGTGCTGTCGCAGGTGAAGCTCATCGCCGAGCCCTGGGACGTCGGTCCCGGTGGGTATCAGGTTGGCAACTTCCCGATCTTATGGAGCGAGTGGAACGGCAAGTACCGGGACGAGGTTCGCGATTTTTGGCGCGCCCAGGGCCACGTCAACGATTTTGCGGCGCGTCTGTCCGGATCGAGCGACCTCTACC
>JADGPH010000083.1 GCA_017882555.1 Thermoleophilia bacterium | reverse complement strand
GCGCCGAGCATCGAAGGGATGCACGCCCACCGCGGCGCACCAGGAGCCCCACGCCTTGAGGTCGGAGAGGTAGGCCCGGGCGCTGTTGGCCGGATACCCGACGAGGAAGGCCACGGCGAGACGCTCGGAGGGGTTTTGGTACCCGGAGCCGGGTAGCCGGTCGACGGCGGCTGCCCGGTCCACGGTCCCGGCGGCGGTGCCGCCCGTCCATGGCACCACGGCTGGCGGGACGTCGGCGGCAGAGATTTCGACGGGCACAAGCTCGGTCACAGAGTGAAAGATAACGTCCTACTATCTTTCACTCTGTGTGGCACGCCTGGGCCGACGTACGCGCCAAGCGCCGCGCAGTTGAATGGCTCGTCAAACGACGACACGGATCCGGCCGTCTGCTCATGCGGCGCGCAGCATGCTCGCCGACCCCCGACTGGGCTGCCCAGCTCAACGCCGAGGACGAGCGCGGCCTGACCCCGTTGTTCTGGACCCATGTCCTGCACTACGGCGAGGTTTGCCTGGACATGACCGCCCGGCTCACCCTCGGCGCCGGCGGTACTCCTCCGGCGGGCTAATACCCCCCGTCAGTCCCTACGACCATAGCGCCTGCACAGATGCACCCAGAACCGCCTCACCCAGGATGGTAAGAGTAAGGGCGATACCGATTACAATAGGGATTGGATCTGCTTATCCGACTCACTCCGCCTGAACTGGCTGGCTCCTCATCACGGCCCGCTTCGTGAGCGAGATCTTCCCTGATCGGCAATAGTCGTTACGAAACAAACAAGCGTGTTCGCCAGTGGTGCCCACGTGGGTAGTTGCACCAGGTTCTCCTCACACCGAAGGAGACCATCAGGAATGGTAGCCGCCGCAACGTTATGTTAAGGAAGCGAATCGCGACATCTACCGTCGACTCGCGGGTACTGGGAGGAATGCACCTGCGGGGAGAGGCGAGGAGCCTCCGGATTCCGACCAAATCTAGCAGGAATGACGAAGGCCCAGCCTCGGCAAGGACTGGGCCTTCGAACCGAGCGGAGCACTATCAGGTCAGATGAATGACCTTATGCATTCCCATGAATGCGTGTGGCATACCCGTCATGTCATCAGCGACGAAGCAGAGCAGCACGTAGGTGCCACGCGGCAGGTTGTAGTTCACCTGAATGGTGTGCCCGGGTGAGACCACATCGTTCCCACCCGATGGACCATTGACGGCGAACGGTGGTGGCGTCTGGACGTGGGAGTCGAAGTACGCCTGGACCTGAGCATCCGTCGTACCAGCCTTGGCCGGCGTGATGGACATGAAGTGGATCGTGTCCGCCACGTTCTTGAACAGGTACGCACTGTTGTGCGGCCAGTACGTCGAGGAGACCCCAAAGCGATCAGCACTGGTCGGCTCGATGAGCGTCCTACCGAACAGCACGCCAGGTCGATCCTGACCGATGACCCGCAGCGAGGTCAGAGCTGGTGACCCTGTCCCGGTGAACTTCACGAGATCCGTCAGGTAGTACTGACCAGCCCTGAGGTTCTCTGTGACGATCTCTGGATGCCCCGGCACCACATCAGCCAACCCGTAGGCGGTGATGTCTCGTACGAGGTCACGGGTGCCCTTAGCGGCCACCGCAGGCGTCTGGGAGAACTCCTCCCTGATGTCGGCATTGAACTGACTGACCGACACACCGTGGTTGAGCCGGAAGAGTGTGACGTTGGAGCCGCCATCACCGTTGACTACTGGGTTGGTGGAGGCAACGAGGAAGCGATCATGACCAGCCAGGATGGTGCGATGACTGGTGGACACCGATGTGCCGTTGCTCACCACCGTGGCGCTGTGCCCTGGACGGGCAATGTGTGAAGGAGCGCTTGCACTGGCAGCTCCTGGTACAGCCAGTGCAACCAAGGCACCACTGGCGACGAGAGCAGCGCCAGCCGTTAGAGTCTTATACACTTGCATTCCCTCCTAAGCTTTTGGGATGAGAGGAAGCAATACCGCGTGTAGAGATTGCGGGATGACTTCAGTGATGAGCCGAAGTAGAACTGGAAGTTCACCCAGACACGGTAGCCCCCTTCCATCCAGCGGGTCTTTGCTTGAGGAGTTAGTTCAGGTAGCGGTAACTCGTGTACAGAGCGTGCGACCAGCCCTGAGCTGACTCCCCTACCACCACTGGAAATGATCCTCAATGCGCGAATAACCAAGAGTCCAGCAAAACAATGGACACCATGTCGTCTTGTCGACGAGTAGTCCTTAGTCGAGTTGTTAGGATTCAACTTGAACTAAATGCGAGTAATGACATCGTGCGCCAAGCACCGCTTTAGTACTTCTGGATAATATGGTAGGTGCGAAGGAAGGTAATGTAAGAGCCTATCTTAGACTCATACGCCTGGTCCCCAATATGCGGAGTTACCCCGCCACTGCCTTACGCGCATAGCTCCGCCCTTCTCCTGACTACAGGGTGTTAGCGCAGAGAACCCCGCTGTCTCTCGGAACGTGCCCGACCATGCCAGGGGCGATCTATCGTGTCAAGAGGGGTCTTTCGTCCAAAGGAGTGATCCTTCACAGCGACTTGACAGTCACCCACAGTGATCACATCGGTCGTGTGCGTGCATCTGGACCGCATGGGACTGCCGCAATTCAGACAGTCCATTATCAGAAGCGCCAGCCACCCGGGTCGAGCTTAACCAGCAACGCACTCAGGTCCCTAGAAACAGTGTCCCTTCGTTTGGTGATGGTCTCGTGGGCCGTCTATCCGGCGTTCGATGCACACTGGCCCGTCGGGCCGTCGTCGACGATCGTCCAGAAGGAACTGCGTCAGCGGCTCCGATTCCGTGGCGTAACCGTGACCGATGCCTCGAAGCGGGCGCGCTGCACGCCTTCGGCACCATTCCAGCGCGGGCGGTACTTGCCGCAGGGGCGGGGACGGATCTGCTCCTGTTCTCCGGCGAGAACGCAAGCGAAAGGATCAACGGGACGAGCGGGCTCGCGACCGCGTTGCGCGGCGGGAAGCTCGGTCGCGCCGCCTTCCTCACCTCCGTCAAGCAGGTGATTGCTCTGCGCGCCAGCTTGGCAGGTGGTCCACACCTGTATGTGTCGCATGCAGGGAGCGCCTTACAGCCCGCTGAGGGTGGGCCTCCGCTCCACGGGGGCCCCGAGGGATGCTCGGGGTAACCGAGCTGCCGGTCCGCGTCGGTCTCCGGCCGGCAGCCAGGCCTGGAACCGGTCGGTCAGAAGGTGGAGCGGGCGGCTCGTCGCACGAGCAAGTCGGCGGTCACGACGACGGCTTTCGGACGTAGCGCAACCGGCGCACGTATTCAGCGTGTCGCCACATGCCAAACGCTTGGTTTTCGTTACGTTCCGGGGGTGGGTTCGCTGTTGGGATACGCCCGGGTGTCGACGGCGGAGCAGGACGCGGCGTTGCAGGTCGGTGAGTTGACCGCGGCCGGCTGCTATCGGGTCCACGCCTCCGGGGCACTCGACCGCCGGCCGGAGCTGGATGCGGTGCTCGCCCAGCTCCGGCCAGGAGATTCCCTCGTGGTGTGGCGGCTGGACCGGCTCGGCCGCTCGCTGCGGCATCTGATC
>JADGPH010000082.1 GCA_017882555.1 Thermoleophilia bacterium | reverse complement strand
GCAGGACCGGCGTCATTTCGATGACGAAGCGCCCCTCGGGCACGCACACCTCGAGCGCGGAGTGATAGAGGTCGCAGGCGGCCCGCTGCCCCAGCCGCGCGGCCACCGCCTCGAAAACCCGGCCGTTGAGCCGCACAGAATGGCCGCCCCCCCCGAGCGGGAGCCAGTACAAGTCGATGCTCGCCCCAAAGGGCGCAGCCGCGTCGGCGTCTCTCTGGTCCCCCAGTTTCCGATCAGCCCGTGCGGCGTCGACCCGGGAGCCTTCAGACACCGGACTACCTTTCCCGCCGAGCAACAGCACCACTCGGAGGACGTGGTCTCATTGGGTCCACCATCGCGGACCACGACGAAGATCGCGCGCCGGATTCCCGCCAGTGGGCATGCCGAGGAGATCCACCGACGGTCGAGCATGGGATCCTCATCGGCGCAGCTCGTAAAGCAACTGCAGGCGAACCGACGTGACGCTGCTCCCCAGCACGAGTAGCACGACGGCAAGCAGGCCGATGATTCCGACCAGCAACAACTGCGGACCGCCATGCCAACCGACGATGAACGTCTCGCTCCCTAGCCACGCGATCTGCACCAACCCGATCGCGATTGCTGCCGGACCGGCAAGTACCGACCGGCGCAGAGTGATCACCGCGGCGCCCACCATCCCGCCGCCGATCAATCCGATCAGGAGGACGCCGGGCAGCGCGTAGCTAGGAAACAAGCTGTGGCTGATCCACTCGTTCGGCATGCCCAGACCGTCGCGCATGAGACCGACTCCCGCGGGTATTGCCGGGATGCCGATGAACAGTTCGATGACGAGCATCGCCAGGCGCGTCGGACCCCGCGGCACAGAAAACCGAAGCTGTGCCTCGAAGATCTCGGCACCGACCGCCACACCTTTGGCCTCGAGAGGCTGCGGACCCATATCTGGCCGTCTTGCGCTGGGCGCGGCAACGGACGCCGCGGGTCGACGCGGAATCATCTCGATGCACCTCCTCGGGCGCCATCAGCAGCGTGCCCCAGCGCACGGGACCGCGAATCGGCGGCGCACCGGATACCCTGTGCGGGAAACCCCTCGATGAGGCGCGAGAGCGCGAGCCTGGCAGAAGCGGCCGCCGTACGTGGGTCGCAGTGCCTACCTACTTCTTCAACGAGGCCTCGACGAGCGCCATCATCTCGCGGGTGAAGGCCGGCAGGTCGGGAGGCCACCGTGAGGTGACCAGGTTGCCGTCGACCACGACCTCAGAGTCCTCCCAAAGACCACCCGCGGCCTTGACGTCCTCGGGAACTCCATCGTGCCAGTACGAAGTCAGTCGTCGGCCATGGATCACACCTGCCGATGCCAGTAGCCAGGGCCCATGACAGATGGACGCAACGGGTTTGTCCCCCTCGAAGAACGACTGCGCGATCCGCTGTGCCTTCTCGATCCGGCGCACCGTCGCTGGCGCTCCGTCCGGGAATCCGCCCGGGACGACCAGCAGGTCGTACTCGTCGGGATCAACGTCGTCGATCGTCAGGTCTGGCACGACGCTGTAGCCGTGTTCTCCACCGATGCGGTCCATGGTCGGCGCCGCAATGTCGACGCGTGCGCCCGCGTCGAGGAGTCGAAAATACGGAACGATGAGCTCGGTATCTTCGAACTTGTCGGCGGTGAGAACGAGCGCGCGGATGCCCAATGGGTAGGTATCAGGCTTGGTCATGTTCAGCTGCATGGCGCGCACCCCAGAAGCCGCGAGTCGCTCCACTCTATACGCCACGTTGGGTATGGGTTCCCGTGAGCTCGACCCCCCAAGTAGAGGATCGAGCAAACTCCGGCGACCGTCTCAAGCCTGACGTTGACCCACGCTCGATGACGACCCGACCCGATCGGGCGAGTACCCAAGCCAGGGGCGGATATGCCAACAATGGGGGCCTTCGCATCCTCCCGAATGCTTCGACTCCGCATCAGACCTGCTTTGGTGATATCGCCTGATTCGCCACCACGAGGACCCCGGCGCAGCTTGATCTTCCTCGAGACCACGACGTTGATGGTGTCCTGACGATCCCGAACCACATCGCGGCTAGGTCGAATGAGTCACCGATCGGAGTCGGCCGGCTCTTCACGTGTGACAAATACACCGAGCATCATCCGACCTGAGCTGAGTTCGCTCCGAACGACGTCGGCGTGTGAGCGCCCCTTGGTCCACGTTGTGCCCACGGGGCCGGGCAAATACGTCGCGCGGCGCGCGAATGCCTCCGCAGGCCTCCGACTCATTGGCGTCGATGCGGGCCGCCTGATTCTGCTGCGACGCATGGGCAGGGGCCAAGGCCGTCGACCAAGCGGACCATTGGTCTGATGCATCGCTCACCGTTCGCCGCCGGCCCACGATCGACCACTCCCTGCACACCGGCCACCGCGACCGGGGTCGCACACGACTCCCGGGCCGGGACTAGACTCAGTCGAAGTGCACGGGAATCACCGGGAGAGTCGGATCGGCGCGTTCTCGCGCTGGCGCTCCAGACAGTCCGACGGATACGACCCGACGGCGCAGCCGCGACGCCAATTCCGCGATCCGGCAGCTCCGATCCTTGCGGCGGCGACCGTGTCGCTGGTATCCGTACTGCTCGTTCTCTACGGAACCCGCCAGGGCTCCCTCGTCGGCCCGGATTCGGCGACGTACATCGCCGGCGCGCGCAACCTCGCCGCGGGCCGCGGGTATGTCGGGTTCGACCTCCGGCCGACGACCCTTTTCCCACCGGGGTTTTCGGCGACCCTCGCGCTCGCGCGGACAACCGGAATCGATCCCGTCACCGCGGCCCGCTGGCTCAACGCCCTCTCCCTCGGGGCGCTCTGCATGCTGACGTTCGTGCTCGCCCGTCGCCACTCCCGATTCCGATGGTCGCCGGTGATTGCCGCGGCAGCGGTCGTCTCACTGCCGGCGATCTTCCGCGTGTTCACGGCGGTATGGAGCGAGCCGGTCTTTTGCGTACTCACCGTGGGTGTCCTGCTGACCCTGGAGTCGGTCCTGACGTCGCACGCTCGCAACCCTGTGCTCGTCGCCACGGCGGGACTACTCGCATCGGCTGGCGTGTTCTACAGGTATGCGGGCGTGACCCTGATCGTGTTTGGGCTCATCGTCGTGGGGGCTGCGGCATTGGGCGACGGTGCTCGCGCAGCTGTCCGCAGGGTGACGTTGTTCTTCGTGGCTGCCGCTTCAGGGCCGGTGCTGATGCTCATCTGGAACTCGAGCCGTGGGAGCGCCTTGGGCCCGCGCCCGTCGTCGGCGGAGACGATCCCGAGTCTGCTTGGAGACTTCATGACCACGCTTCGCGGGTGGGTCGTCGGATACCGCCACGGTCACGAAGCGGTCGCGGACATCGCGGTGATTGCCGCACTCGCCCTTGTTGGGTTCGGCGCGGCGACCCTGATCCGGACCCACACCCACGAGCCGCGATCGCTCCGCCCGCTGCTGCCGAGCGGACTGTTTGTGGCCATCTATGTCGGATACCTGATTGCGAGTGAGTTTCTGACGGCCCTCGACCCCGTAGGCGACCGCCTCCTGTCGCCGATCATCGCCCCGGTCATTGTGCTCGCGACGCTCAGCCTGGAGTCGTTCGTCAGCACGCCACGCGCGGTGCCACAGCCCCTGAGGATCGGCGCAATTGTCGTCGTGGCCTCCGTGTGGCTGGCAACCTCGATCCTGATCTCGGTGAGCCGCGCGCACGGGAGCGCGCCGGCACAGGACGGGTTCGCGGCGACCTGGTGGACGCGGTCGGACCTGGTTGGCGCCGTTCGGCAACTTCCGCCGGGGGCAACGCTTTTCAGCAACAACCCATCCGCGATCTATCTCGCAACCTCGATCCAGCCGATCTACAACACCCCGACGCTGGCGATCTCCCGATCCAACGACGCGCCGCCGGGGCTCGCATCGTTCAGGTCGCGCGTCGCGTCCAGCCCGGGGCCCGCCTATCTCGCGTGGGTACTGATCGTCGGCGACACCTGGGATGTCACGCCTCAGCAGCTGCAGGCCGCGGGCTTCCGTCTGACCCCCGTGAAGCAGGCGCATTTCGGAACGATCTATCGGATCGAACCGTGACGCAGTCCCACCGCGTCGGCCTACACTGAGGGTGCAAGCGACAGTGGGCTTCCCGAGGCGCGCATGCTCAGAAACGTCCGGTCCGGACAACCACATGCCACCGCGCAGCACCAACCACCGACGCGCGATGTGACATGGCTTCGTGCTGCCCGTCGGGCGCGGCTGTTGTCATGGCTGTCGCTTGGTTGGATGGGTCTCGAGGGCGGCGTCGGGGTGATCGCCGGTCTCGTTGCGGGTTCGATTGCGCTCCTCGGATTTGGCCTGTCTTCGGCTGTCGAGGGAATGGCGTCGATCGTCGTGATCTGGCGCTTTACCGGGTCTCGCACGCACTCCGAGACCTCGGAGCGCGGGGCGCAGAGGGCGGTGGCCGTCTCGTTTTGGCTCCTGGCGCCCTATGTCGCGATTCAGTCGGTGTACGACCTTGCGACCCAGCAGCACCCCGGACCGAGCCGTGTCGGAATCGTGCTCGCGCTCAGCAGCATCGTGCTGATGCCTCTTCTCGGCCGAGCCAAGCAGCGCCTGGGCGCCCGCCTGGGCTCCTCCGCCACCCACGGCGAGGGCGCGCAGAACATGCTGTGTGCCGCAATGGCTGTGGCTGTTCTCATTGGGCTCGCCGGGCAGGCACTGTTCGATGCGTGGTGGCTCGATCCGCTGGCTGGTCTGTTCATTTCCGCGGTTGCCCTCAAATCCGGCCTCGCCGCGTGGCGCGGTGACGCCTGCGCCGAGTGTGCGCCCATCGGCTTCTCGCCCTCAAACGACGGGTGCGATGCGGGCTGCTCGTGCTCGTGCTGCACCTAGCATCGCCACGGGGCGACTGACTCATGCCGATTCCCCAGTGCGTGTTCCCCCTGCGTTTCCGCGGTGCCGCGGCGCGAATTACCTGCTTACGATCGTGGACCACCGGAGAAGACCGGGGCTCGGTGGGGGTCCCTCAGGCGGTTGGCCCGTCAGGACGCAAGTTCTGAATGAGCCAAGCGCAGTGACGACAACGGTAGCTCCGACAGCGATCACCGCCCGCCTGATGCGGGGGTGACGGGACGTCGCGGGCGGTGTCGCGCCCCGACAGGTGTCCGATCGGGCCCCGGCCGACCTGGTGGAGTCGTCGTATCTGACCACTACCGGCCCACATCGATGTCGTATGGCCGGGCAACATGGTGCCAGTGTCGAGGCACGGCGTCAGGCCGTCAAGCGCGCCGATGCGTCGACGTTGTCAGGCGGGAGCGGACTCGCTCGCGGTTTCGTCGGCTTTGCTATCACGCAATTTGCCGCACGCGCCGAGATAACCTCGGACCGGCCCCGGCCGAGGAAGGTCCTACGATCGCGCGAAACGCGACCACAAGAGGACCCGTGTTTGGTCGGAAAGCGCTGGCATGACCGCGGAAAGTCCGCCTGGTGGTGTCTTCTCTCAGCGCTTCCGATCGCGGCTGCGCCAGCCTCGAATGCCCCCGCGCATCGCGCCTCCACATGCACAAAGCATCACTCGGCTTCACGCTCGGCACGATCAGCGTCCACCAGACGAACGTTGCCGCGAGCGAGCGAGATGCGGTCGTCGGCTAACGGGCGGTCCAGCCTCCGTCGATCGGAATCGACGCACCGGTGATGAACGACGCGGCCGGTGAGCAGAGATAGGCGACCAACTCGGCGACCTCGGCCGGTTCGATCAGGCGCTTGATCGCCGCGGGCGCGAGCAGGATGTCGCGAACGACGTCGTCCGGCGAGACCCCGTGCACCTTCGCCTGCGCGGCGATCTGGTTTTCCACGAGGGGAGTGCGGACGTACCCCGGACATATGCAGTTCGAGGTGACTCCATGTTCGCCCGCCTCGAGTGCGACGACCTTGGAGAGGCCCTCGAGCGCGTGCTTCGCGGTGACGTAGGCCGACTTGTACGGCGATGCCACCAGGCCGTGGACGGACGAGATATTGATGACCCGACCCCACCCATGCTCGTACATGCCGGGAAGGGCCGCGCGAACGAGGCGGAACGGCGCCTCAACCATGACGTCCATGATGTATGAGAACTTCTCGACCGGGAAGTCCTCGACCGCGGCGACATGCTGCAGACCCGCGTTGTTGATGATGATGTCGGCCGTCAGGTTGAGAGCTGCGACCTCGGCCGCATCGGAGAGATCGACACAGACGAAGTCCGCGCCGATGCCCGCCGCCTGCTTCTCGAGTCGCGCGCGGTCGAGATCAATCATGACCACGCTCGCACCGGCCGCGCCAAGGCGCTGAGCACATGCGAGACCGATGCCGCTCGCGGCTCCGGTGACGAGCGCCGCGTGGCCGGTGAGGTCAACGTGGACAGTCGCGGGAATGCGCATCGTCGGCATGGTCGGGATCGTACGTGATGCTCCCGAGGCGTCGTTGGCGACCACCGCGGGTGCAGGCGCGTTGGCCTAAGCCCGGATCACCCGACCGACAGTGTCACGAGCGGGACCGGCTGCGTGTGTCGACGCTCATCTGTCGCGGTCTGCGATCGGGCGAAGCGCTCGCCGTACGCTGGTGCGACGTTCGCGATCGCACGATCACCGTGGATCGGGCATTCGTGGCCGGCGAGTTGAACTCGACCAAGACCCACCGACGCCGGGCGGTCGTGCTTATCCGTGCACTGGCGGCCGAACGGGCAGCGTCGGGTCCAAGCAGCGCGTCCGACGACGACCTGGTCGTGCCGAACCTCACCGGCGGTTTCCTGGAGCTCAACCGCGCGCGCGCGTCGGCGGACCGGCGGCGAAGGCTGCGGGTCTCGGACGCCTGGTCCCATGCGACGAGCGACACACATTCGCGTCACTCCTGATCGAGGGAGCACGGTCCGTTCTGGAGGTGGCGGGACAACTCGGCCACGAGTCAGCGAGCACCAGGCTACGGCACTCGGCACCTGTTCATCGAACAGACCCGCGGCGGAGAACGTGTGCCGATGGCCAATGCGGTCACGGCGGCGTGTTCCGGTTCCCCCGATGTTCCCTCTTCGTTCCCTCAACAGCGGCGAGGGCACCTGCGGCTGGTCTCCTAAGAGGCCAACAACCCCACATGAGCGGGGCTTTTCTGTAAGCGGGCGACGAGACTCGAACTCGCGACCTTCGGCTTGGGAAGCCAACGCTCTACCAACTGAGCTACACCCGCGGGTGGAGCCGCAAATTAGCAGAGGATCGCCAGATGGGCACCTCTGCTACATCCGTTCGGGCGCCTCGACTCCGAGCACGTCGAGTCCGATCGCGAGCACCTGGCGCGTCGCAAGAGTGAGGTCCAATCGAAACGCCTCGACCTCCGGAGCCTCACCCACGACGCGGCAGCGGTGGTAGTAGGCGTGCAGATCACGGGAGAGGTCTTTCAGATAGGCCACGACGCGGTGCGGCGCGCGGCGATCCGCTGCCTCACGGGCGACGTCGGGCCATTCGGTCAGGCGGATCGCGAGCGCCCTCTCGCTAGGGTCCAGTTGCGCCGGGGCATCCAGCGCGATCGACCGCGTGACCCCCTGCTCGTCCGCCTTGGCCAGGATGTTGCAGCAGCGCGCATGGGCATACTGGACGTAGTAGACCGGGTTCTCCTGGCTCTGTTCGCGCGCCAGATCGAGGTCCAGTTCAAAGGCGGTGTCGTGGCTGCGCTCGACCAGGAAGAACCGGGTCGCATCGACGCCGATGTCATCGATGAGCTCGCGGAGGGTCACCAACGTACCCGCTCGCTTGCTCATGCGCTTGGTCTCGCCCTTTTCCACCAGGCTGACGAGCTGCATGATCAGCACTTCCAGACAATCGGGAGAGAAGCCTCCCGCGGCAACGACGGCCTTGAGACGATCGATGTACCCGTGATGATCGGCGCCGAGTATGTCGATCATTCGATCGCCCATCCGCGCAGCCTTGTCGAGGTGATATGCGACGTCAGCAGCCAGATAGGTCGTCGCGCCGTCCGTCCGCACGAGCACGCGATCCTTCTGATCGCCGAAGTCGGTCGTCCGGAACCAGACCGCACCTTCGGACTCAAACGTGTACCCGGCATCACGAAGCGCCTGGATACCCGCGACCACACGACCGTTCTCGTGCAGGGTCGTCTCGGAAAAGAAGCGGTCCATCCCGACCCGGCAGGCCTCGAGTTCGCCTTGCGTCCGAGCGAGCATCAGCTGGCCGCCCACCTTGGAGATGTACGCGAGCGCCTCATGGTCCGGCGGCGAGACGCG
>JADGPH010000081.1 GCA_017882555.1 Thermoleophilia bacterium | reverse complement strand
CGTAGTGATCGGGAAGCGCCGCGAGGACGTCGGGAAGGAGTTCGACTCGCTTCTCGCTGGACAGGCGCCCGGCGTACGTCAACAGCGTGTCCGCGGGGCCCGCGAGCCGTGCGCGTAGGGCCGGACTGGGGCGGGCGGCCGCGAACTCGGCAATTGCCACCCCGAGAGGGGACACGACGATCGGGGCGTGGGCACGATCGGCGATCCGTTGTCGGGTCGTATCCGACGCGACCAGCACCACCTGTCCCACACGGAGCGCCCGAGCTTGGATGGCGTTGAGCACGGGTGTCGCGATGGCCCGCAGCGGTCGCGGCAGGCCGTTGGCGGCCGCCGCGAGGTGCGAGTGGCACAGCAGCACGAGAGCCGCGTCGTGCGTGGACGCCCACCGGGCGATGGTCTGCGGGAAGGCCAGCGCGTCATGTACGACCACGACGTTGGGTCGCAGATCGTTCAGGGCGGCGATGATGCCGTGCGCGCTCACCGCGAGTCGATAGCCCCAACGTTCGGTGGCGGTACGGCCGCGCACGGTGATCAGGCGGCTTGAGGCGAGGTGACCTTGGGCGTTCCGTGGACCTGTCACCACGAGGGCGTGCGCGGTCGTGGTTCGGGCGGCATACTCGGACTTGGCGTGCAAGTAGGTCTTGATGCCGCCCGAGGTCGGTGAGTACCACTGGGTGACGTCTGCGATCTTCAGCTCGGGCGTCACCGTGGTTCGGCGGGTGCGGTGACCGCCGGCGCGCCGGGCGGTGTGTCACGTGCTGGGCCGCGGACGGCGGGTGTCAGGACATCGCCGTAGCTGGCAACCAACTGTGCGAACAGCTCGGCCCATCCGCTGCGCTGGGTTGCGGCCAATCTGCCGCTCGCGCCGAGCTGGCGTCGGTAGGCGGGGTCGGCAGCGAGGACACCGATTGCCCGGGCGAGCGCGTCGGGTTGGTCGGCGGCCACGATGAGCCCGGTTTCGTTGGGAACCACCGATTCGTGGGCCCCGCCCTGATCGGTCACGATCACCGGAAGACCGCTCGCCGCGGCTTCGACCACGACCTGGCCGAAGGTCTCGGTGCGGGAGGGCAGGCAGAATATGTCGGCCGACGCATACGCGGATGACAACTGCGAGCCGGTCAGCGCGCCCATAAACTGATGGCGGGTGCCACGCAGAAGCTCGGCAAGCTCGGTGCGGTACGGGCCTTCGCCGACGAGTACCAGCTCCAGTTTCGGCTGCGCGGAGGCCGCACGTCGAAACGCGTGCGCGAGGACATCGAGTCCCTTCTCGCGCGACAGCCGCCCGACATAGAGCACAACCGTTGCCGAGCGCCCTCCGAGTCGGTGGCGCATTGACCACGACGCGTGTTCGGGGTGGAAGGTCTGTGTATCGATGCCGCGTCCGAAGATGAACAGGCGTGATGGCTCAACGCCCTGATCCATGAGTCCTAGGCCGGTGCTGCGGGTCGGGATGAAGACGCGCTCGGCCTGCGAGTAGAACCACCCCACCGCCCGCCGGGTGATGTCGGCGGCGAGTCGGTCGCCGGTCAGCTGCATCGCGTAGTCGGCGAACTCGGTGTGGTAGGACGCGACAAACGGCAAGCTCAAGGTGCGGGCGACCACAAGCCCGGCGACGCCCATGGGCCCGGGAGTTGCGGCGTGGATGACATTGGCCCCCATTGTCTCGACGATGTCGAGGAGGTCCAGAGCCGATGGGACCCCAAGTCGCCAATTCGGATCTCCGTAGGCCGGAATCGGCAGTTCCGCCGCCGCGGGCAGGCGGACGAGGCCGGGGCCTTGCTCGGCCTGCGGACCGCACGTGACGACGGTGATAGGCGGCACATCCTGGCCGGCGGACCACGCGGACAGTCGACGCATCGTGCCGGCCGCGCCATTGATCTGATCGAAGGTGTCCGTCACAACGATGGCGTGGGGCGTTGGTGTATCCCGGCCAAGGGCGGCGGCGCCGAAGAAACTGCGCTCAAATTCCCTGGCGTGGGCGGACTCGCCGCGCATGTAGCGGCTGGCGAGGAAATAGGGGGCAGCCACCGCGGCCGCACCCGCCAGCGCATCCGCGCGCCGGCCGATCGAGCCCAGCGAAAGCCCGTCGGAGTCGAGGGCCGACGCCAGTGCTTCCTTGTGCAGCCACCCGGTGACCAGGCGCAGCCGCTCACGCGAGCGGGTGGGGCTGTCGGGGCGCCGCCCCAGGCGGCGAAACTCACGCACAACGGTGCGGTCCGAGCGGATCCGAGCGAGCACCTCCAGCCCGATCGAGTCCGCGGTTGGATCCGTGCCGAGCGCCGCTCGCCGGGCCGCGTCCAGGCCGGCAACAGGGTGGTGGATGACGTCCCCGAACAGCTTGCGAAGTTGGGGTGGCAGGCCGCCGGCGCCGCTCATCGCATAGCGCTTGAGCGGAAGGGTGCCGACGGAATGCGCGAGGCTGGTCGCAGATCCCGGTGCGCCACGTGGCACCGTACGTCCCGCGCGAAGGTGATCCAGCAGGTCCGCGGGTGTCTGCGCGACGGGGGTCTCCGTCCACGCGCCGGCGGCCTCGAGCAGGGAGTGGTCGTCGCTTCCTCCGGTCAGGGCGGGCGGACCATTCGTCCGCGCGGCAAGGCCGTACTTGTCGGCCAGACGCTCAAGCAGCTGCGGGCTCGCGGCCTGCGCGATGCGCACCGCCACATCGTTGCAGTCCTTCGGCCGGGCGCCGTTGAGGCCCTCCCACATTCCAAACAGCAGCAGGCACTGCTCGATGTGCTCAACGGTGAGCGTATCGCCAACGCGATGCAGGGGGTGGGCCAGCGCGTGCGGTATCCGGCGGGCTCCAAGGCATGCCACGAGTTCGAGCACGTTGGCCCGAGCTCGGTCAAGGTCGCTCCACACTTTCTCGTCGACTCCCCAGGCCAGAACGTGCAGCGGTACCTGATCCTCGGGGAAGTACGTGGTGATCTCGACTCCGACGATCACATCGGGGTGGTGGGCGATCTCCAATGCCCCGGCGATCGTGTTGTGATCGGTGAGCGTGACAAGGTCCATCCCGCGCTGCTTGCACGTCGCGTAGGCCTGTTCAGGGTCGACGAACGACTCCGGCATGAGCGTCCGCGACAGAAACCAGCTGCCCGTGTCTGTTGACGCTCGCGAATGCAGGTGGAGGTCAACTCTGCTTGCCTGCGAGGTAGGGTCGCGCTGGCCGTGGTGGCTCAACGACAATGACATGTGGGCTCCTGGTTCGGGTACGGCCGCTCGGCCAGCCGAGCGGGGTTCCGGGATCCGTTGTTGTCGATAGGGTGCCAATGTCCGCCTCGGTGGGGGTTATAGGGACGTTGACGCGATGTAACGGCCCGCAACAACACACCGCATCGGGAAGACCGGTCGGTTCCGCCCCGCCCGGCTCCGCGCCCGGCTAAACTTGGCTCCGATTAACTGGGACGCCTGAACCGCCCCTGCGCAAACGCATCGAAGGGACAACTGGATGACGACGCAGCCGACGAACGCGGAAACGCTTACGATTACCGACAACCGGACCGGTCAGTCGTATGAGGTTCCAATTACCGACGGCACGATCCGCGCGACAGATTTGCGACAGATCAAGGCTGACGACGCCGATTTTGGACTGATGACGTACGACCCGGCCTTTATGAATACGGCTTCTTGCCGGAGCGCGATCACCTTTCTTGATGGCGACGTCGGCATCCTGCGGTACCGCGGCTACCCGATCGAGCAGCTGGCCGGCCAGAGCACCTTCTTGGAGGTCGGCTACCTCCTGGTCAACGGTGAGCTTCCAAACTCGACCCAGCTCAACACGTGGGTAGACGCGGTCACGAACCACACGTTTGTGCACGAGGACGTCCGCACGTTCATTGAGGGCTTTCGGTACGACGCGCACCCGATGGGCATGCTGTTGTCGGCCATCGGCGCCCTGGGGACCTACTACCCCAACGCCTCGGACATCGCGGATCCGGACGTCCGGCACCTACAGATTGTCCGCCTGATTGCCAAGATGCCGACGCTCGGCGCATGGGCATTCCGCCACAGCCGCGGCCAGCCGTTCGTCTACCCCGACAATAGTCTTTCCTACACCGAGAACTTCCTGGCGATGATGTTCCAGATCGGCAAGAAGTACGAGGCTGATCCGCGCCTGGTCAGGGCGCTCGACGTTCTGCTCATTCTTCATGCTGATCACGAGCAGAACTGTTCCACGAGCGCAGTGCGCAGCGTCGGTTCCTCGCAGGTCGATCCGTACTCGGCCGTTGCCGCAGGGATTGCCGCGCTCTACGGTCCGCTCCACGGTGGTGCCAACGAGGCCGTGCTCCGGATGCTCCGGCGTATCGGGACTAAGGACAAGGTCCCGGACTTCATCGAGGGCGTCAAGGCCGGCAAGGAACGCCTCATGGGCTTCGGCCACCGGGTCTACAAGAACTTCGACCCGCGCGCCACCATCATCAAGCAGGCCTGCGACGACGTATTCGAGGTGACGGGTGTGAACCCGCAGCTGGCGATCGCGCAGGAACTCGAGAAGGTCGCCCTGAACGACGAGTACTTCGTGTCACGCAAGCTGTACCCGAACGTTGACTTCTACTCGGGCCTGATCTACGAGGCCCTCGGTATTCCTGCCGAGATGTTTCCGGTGATGTTCGCCATCGGCCGCGCCCCGGGTTGGGTCGCCCAGTGGAGCGAGATGATCCAGGACAAGGATCAGAAGATCTCCCGTCCGCGCCAGATCTACACCGGCCCGGAAGTCCGCGACTACGTCGCGATGGGCGGTCGCTAGGCCCAATGCATGTGGTGCACGGTGCGGCATGCTCGCCCCACCGTGCACCGAGCGCACACCAGCATGATGAGCGATGTCGGGCCCGCGCGTGTGTGGTCGATGCATGGGCTCGTCATCGCCACGATCAGTACGGAGCGCGGGCCTCTAGGGCATCGCGACACGGCCGCGCGTGCAAGGAATTCCTCCAGACTCTCCCGGGGACAGTGCGGTGACCAACCAGTGATGCATGGTCGATCGGCGCGATCGCTCGCGGCGCCGAGAGGCGTGCGCTACTCGGTGACGCGGCGCTTGGCTGTCGGACGGGGATCCGCCAACTCGGCTGCGGCGCGGCGCAGGACCCAGACCAGACGCTCGAGTTCCTCGTCGTCGAGCGATGCCCAGGCGCGTTCCATCAGGGCCACTCGGCCGGGAAGCGCTTGCGCGGCCACCGCGGCCCCTGCAGGGGTCAGCTGGGCCTGGACCATGCGCCCGTCATCGGGGTGGGGCACGCGCGTCACGAGTCCCGAACGCTCGAGCCCATCGACGAGCTTGGTGATATTCGGTCGTGTGACGCCGAGTCGGTCGCCGAGTGAGAACAGGCACGCGCGCCGTCCGGAGCAGCACGACAGCACCTCAAGGACCTCAAGCTTGGCATCGGAGATCCCGTAGTCGGCGGCGTGGCGGTCGAGGTCGCGTTCTGCACCGCATGCCACCGCGATCACCGCGTCCACGGCCATCCGGGCCAGCGTCGTCCGGTGCTCTTCCTGGATCTCGGTGGTCTCCGTGCTCATCAGCTGAACCTAGCAGCGCATCGGGGAGGGACGCCCCGCACACCGCGGGGGAGTCGGCGCGTTGGGCCGACAATGCGTAGGTCCTCACATCGCGGGAGACCGGGCTCGGTCACGCGGATGCGGCCGCAGGCTGGTCGGTGCTGTTGATCGCGTCCACCCCATGGTCGTCGGGAAGCCCGAGCTTGCGATTAATGGCGGTCAGCGGGCTGATTCCCTGCATCGGGGTGCGCGTCGGGGCTTGCGCACGAACGCGGCGATCGTCGAGTTCTTTGGCCCATTGCTCGCCGAGGACCGGCCATCGTGAGAGGACCTCGGTATGACGAGCCTCGCGTGATCGACCCGCTGACTGCTTTGGCTGGCCTTCAGCAATCATGCCTGCGACTCCTGAGTTCGTGCCGTTCGGCACACGTTACCGCGCAAACAGTTGTCGTAACAGGCACGGCAGTCCGGCGTTGGAGGCGCTAACCTGCGCCTATGGATCCTCAAGAAGAAATGCGCCGGGCGCTGCGTCAGCTGTTCGACGAGCTGACCCGCGCGGCAGACCAAGCCGGGAAGATGATTCGTCAGGCCGCCGACGATGCATCGCGGTGGGTGACACCCTCGTCGACGGAGAGCCCGGCGGCGCCGGCGGAGACATCGCCGTTTGCTGCCATCCGTGAACTTGGCAAGTTGCGGGACGACGGGCTGATTACCGACGAAGAGTTTCAGGCCAAGAAAGCCCAACTGTTGGAGAACGTGTAGTGGGTGACGGCCCCGACCCGTGGCTCGCTCTCGTGGACGAGATCGAGCGATGGGTGGTCCCCGGTTGGGTCACGAACGCCCGGGAATATGGCAACCAACCGTGGATTCGGTTGGTGCTGATCGTCGATGCACATGCGACGCTCTGCGCACCACAGCCGACCGAGAAGATCGCGATGACGATGGCCGATCTTGCCGAGGGGGCCGAACGGGCCGGAGAGCGGGCAGGTTGGGAAGCCCTCGCCGCGCAGACCAAGGATGCGCGTCTCGAGGTCGCGGCCAGGATCGTGGATTCGGCCGAGTCGGTGTTGCCCGGCGACTTGATGCTCTACTTTGAGCGTTCGGTTGAGCCAACCGCCCACTATCACCCGTAGGTCGCAGCGCCGGACCAAATGGTAACGGGAAACCCGCGGGTCGCCGATCCAATCGTGGGTGCGTGTGACGATCGTCGAAGGAGTTCGGGTGAGAATTGACTGCGGGTTGTTGTGTGATGCCGTGACCGTGCGTGACGGCTTGATGCATATCCTCGGCGGCGGCGTCGGACGAGTGCGGCGTGTCCAATATCCGTCGGTACTGGAGAACGACCTCGCGCTGCGGTTGGCAATGGGCCCTAACGAGATCGACGGCGTGCACAAGCTCGAGATCCGCGTGATCGATAGCGTCGGCACGATGACCAGCAGCCTGAGCGGCGAGTTCACGATGGGCGGCTCCCACGACCAACCGGCCGATGCGGAGGCATTCTTGAATATTCCCGTGTCGATGCGCCAGGTCGTTATCCCGGCCGCAGGGCTGTTCGGGATCGAGATCCTCGTCGACGGCGAGCACCGCTCACGCCTGCCACTCGACGCGGCGCTGGTCACGCCCGAGGGGTAGCGCCACGGCTGAGCGTCACCGGGTGGCGGTCCCCTGGTCCGGGGAGCCCAGTTGGCGGAGCACGGTCGGGGGATAGAGACCGGTCACGGTGCCGCCATGTGGGCGGAGGTGCGGGAGGTCGATCACGCACAGCGTGCCGCGACGAAAATCCACTCGACTTCCGCCAGTGAGAGCTGCGGTGATAAGTGAAAGATCGGGCTGGTGCCCACAGACCGCGATGCAGTCCGCGTCGGGGTACTCGGCGAGAACGTCCAAGAGGGCGGGCGTGCTGGCGCCGGGTCGCATGACCTCGTGCAGGCGCACCGCGGATCCCGATGATGCAGCGAGGATCTCTGCGGTTTGCACACATCGCGCCAGCGGGCTCGAGAGGACCACCTTGGGGTGAAGTCCCAGCCGCGCGATCCCACGCGCGGCCTCACTCATGCGGGTGATACCGACATCGGTGAGGTGGCGAGGCTCATCGCGATAACCGGTATGGGGACCGGCATCCTCGGCGATTCCGTGGCGGATGAGCGCGAGCAGCATGTGCCGAGAGTACGTGGCCCCGGGCAGGTGCCCGGGGCCACGTACCGTGCTAGGCGATCAGATCGTACGCTGGCAGCGTCAGGAACTCCGTGAACTGCTGGGGTTTCACGAGTTGGCTGAATAATTCGGCCGCGCGGGAGTAGTTCCCGGTCGGGTCGTTGTCGCGCTCGGCGCGGATCTTCGCGAGTTCCTCGTCGATGATCGCATTTACCAATGAGAGGTCGACCTTCCGACCGTCATCGAGCACGCCCAAGGGGCTGTGGATCCACTGCCACACCTGGCTACGGGAGATCTCCGCAGTGGCGGCGTCTTCCATCAGGTTGAAGATCGGCACACAGCCGACGCCACCGAGCCACGATCCGAGGTACTGGATCGCGACGTTGACGTTGGTGCGCAACCCCGCTTCGGTGATCGGGCCCGAGGGCTCGAACTTGAGCAGGTCCGCCGCCGTGATGTGCACGTCTTCCCGCTTACGGTCGATCTGGTTTGGTCCCGGCATGTGCTTGTCGAAGGCCTCAAGGGCGATCGGCACCAAGCCTGGGTGAGCGACCCAGGTCCCGTCGTGTCCGTCTGTTGCTTCGCGCTCCTTGTCGGCCCGGACCTTTGCAAGGGCCTGTTCGTTGGCCTCAGGGTCGTTCTTGATCGGGATCTGCGCAGCCATCCCGCCCATTGCGTGGATCTCGCGTCGGTGGCAGGTCTTGATCGCCAGCAGCGAGTACGAGTGCATGAAGTGCGTGGTCATCGTGACCAGCGCCCGGTCGGCCAGTACGAAGTTCGGGTCTGAGCCGAACTTCTTGATGCACGAGAAGATGTAGTCCCAGCGCCCGCAGTTAAGTCCAGACGAGTGTTCACGCAGTTCGTAGAGGATCTCGTCCATTTCGAAGGCGGCCATGATCGTCTCGATCAGGACGGTGCCTTTGATCGTACCCTGCGAGACCCCGAGGGTGTCCTGGGCTTGGACGAACACATCGTTCCACAGGCGCGCTTCGAGGTGGCTCTCGAGCTTGGGCAGGTAGAAGTACGGGCCTGTGTTCAGGCGGCTGAGTGCGGCATGGTTGTGGAAGAAATACAGACCGAAGTCAAACAGCGAGGCCGAGATCGGCTCGCCGTCGACCAAGACATGCTTTTCGACCAAATGCCAGCCGCGTGGGCGCACGAGCAGGGTCGCAATCGTGTCGTTGAGCTTGTACTGCTTGCCGCCGTCTTGGCTGAACTCGATCGTGCGGGCAACCGCGTCGCGAAGGTTGGCTTGACCTTCCATCGTATTTTGCCATGTCGGCGTGTTCGCATCCTCGAAGTCCGCCATGAAGACCTTCGCGCCGGAATTGAGCGCGTTGATGATCATCTTGCGCTCAACTGGACCCGTGATTTCCGTGCGCCGATCCTGAAGATCTGCCGGTACGGGGGCTACCGTCCAATCGGCCGCACGGATATCCGCGGTTTCCGGGAGAAAGTCCGGTAGCACGCCTTTCGCGAGCTCGGCTGCGCGCGCTACCCGCAGTGCCAGCAATTCCTTGCGCCGCGCGTTGTGTGCGCGGTGGAGTGCTGCGACGAATGCGAGAGCGTCGGGGGTGAGAATCTCGGCGGTAGCGGTACTCGCTGCGCCGACGACCTCAACGCCCTTTGGGGCGGAATTGGTGCTCATGGTCGTTGGAGTCCCCTCATTGGTCCGGTGGATCTAGCACGGAACACAAAAGGCGTCCCGGACCCGGGACGCCCTCTGCGCTCGAAGGCCGTGTCGGCCCGCGACATCGTCGCGCGGGCACCCAAAGCCTATTAGAACTGCGACTCTTCTGTGGAGCCCGTCAGCGCCGTGGTCGACGCGCTGCCGCCGGAGACGGTCTGGGTGACGTCGTCGAGGTAGCCGGCCCCGACCCCGCGCTGGTGGCGCGTGGCGGTGTAGCCGGGAGCTTCGGCGGCGAACTCTTCGGTCTGCAACTCCACGTACGCGGCCATCTGGTGGTCGCGGTAGCTCTCGGCGAGTTTGAACATCGAGAAGTTGAGGGCGTGGAAACCGGCGAGCGTGATGAACTGGAACTTGTAGCCCATCTTGTCGAGTTCCCTTTGGAACTTTGCGATCGTCGCGTCGTCGAGCTTCGCCTTCCAGTTGAACGACTGTGAGCAGTTGTAGGCCAACGGCTTGTCGGGGAACTGGGCGTGGATCTCGGCAGCGAATCGCTCGGCGTGGTAGATCTGGTCGACGCGCACGAGCGCGTTGTTGATCCGTTTGACGACACCCGGCATCGAATTGGCGGGGTAGAGGCTCGGGTCGGGGTACATCTGACGGGCGAGGTTTGCGTCGGCCGCAGCCTGCCAGCCAGAGAGGTAGATCGCCTTCAGGCCAGCCTTGACCTGTTGCACGGCCTGGTTACCCGTGAGTGCCCCAAGTGCGTTGACAAACGGCTCGGTGTGGATATACCGCCAGAGTTTTCCGCTCCAAGGCGGGCGAGGGAGCACTCGATGGCTACCGTGCCACGGAGCCGCACGACGTCGTCGGCCCCATACGCGCGCTCGACGCCGGCCTAACGCGGATCGCCTTCCCAGCTCGCGGCGAGTGCCGCCGTTGCAGGCCCTGCTCCGCGTGAGGTACCGATAGCCGCCCCCTTGAAGAAAGTACGTAACGACTGGTAGAAAACAGCTAGTCTGCGATCGAGCGCAGGACCAATGGAGTGTATTTAGCGCCCCTTGGGCGTGCAACGGCGCGGGTGCTCGATGGCACGCGGTCGGTTGGGGCAGGTTGGCGTAGACGCTCCCTCATCGTGGCCCAACGGCGACCCGGGACGTTCGTGGTGCGGAACACGTCGGGGTTTGGCGGGATGCGACACCGATACAGACCGCTCGTCGCGGTGTGTCGGTGGGCGATCCTGCAGTCATCGCAGCCGAACCAGTGCTAGCGTCTCGCCGCCGAGGGAACATGGGGAGGACGCATGAGCGGTTTGGTTGAAGGTCAGCGCGCGCTGGTCGTGGGCGTCGCCAACAAACGCAGTATCGCGTGGTCGATCGCGCAGGCACTCGACGCGCAGGGCGCGCGGGTTGCCTTGACGTACCAAAACGAGCGCACGGAGCGTGACGTGCGTCGCTTGGCCGACGAACTCTCGGGCGAGACGATCGTTGTACCGCTCGACGTCCAAGACGACCTGCAGATTGACGCCGCATTTGATGCGGTGGTAGCGGGTCTCGGTGGCCTTGATGTCTTGGTCCACGCGGTGGCGTTCGCCCGCCCGGAAGACCTCACCGGCCGCTTTACCGGCATCTCGCGTGACGGCTTTTCGCTGGCCATGGACATCTCGGCGTACTCGTTGATCGCGCTGGCCAAGCGGGCGGAGCCGCACATGCGCGCCGCCGCGGGCGGGTCGATCATGGCGTT
>JADGPH010000080.1 GCA_017882555.1 Thermoleophilia bacterium | reverse complement strand
TAATGCGGCGTGTCGATAATCCGCTGTTGGGTCCACGGGCTAAAGGGGTGCACGCCGGTGATCCCGAGGGATACACCCAGCCGATCGGCCGCGGCGCACAGCTCCAGGCGACCGTGGGCAAGTTCCCCGGCTGCGCTCGACAGGTTCGCATGGGGCGTGGTCTTGAACTCCACCTCGCTGGCAATCAACTCTCCGGCCAGGCGCGCCGCCAGGGGCGCATCGACCGACGCCATCAAGTCCTCAAACCGATTCACCAGGCCCAGGGTGACAGGGTCAAGGAGCTGGAATTCCTCTTCCAGTCCGATCGTGAAATCGGTCGACGCGGCAAACCGTTCATGCACGCCGGCGAGAATTGCAGATGAGTTGGGGGTGTCGGTCATCAGCGGTCCGGAACTCTACCGTCCCATGCGACCACAACGGTGAACACCCGTTGCAGCAGTCCTAGGACAGGTAGAAGTAGAGCGCGTAGAGCAGCTCGACGGCCGGGCTTGAGGTGTGCACCGTCACGTCCGAGGGAACCGACAACAGGGCGTCGGAGTAGTTGAAAATGATCTTCACGCCGGCGGCGACAAGGTCGTCGGCCACATGTTGGGCCACGTCGCCGGGAACCGCCAGCACGCCGACCATGATGCCCCCACTGGCGGCCACGCCCGCGAGCTCGTCGTAGTGTCGGATGGTGAGGTCGCCGACCTTCTGACCCACCCGATCCGGCGCGACGTCAAAGATTGCGGAAATCCGGAAGCCGTGGTCGCCAAACACGCTCGAGCTGGCAATGGCCTGACCGAGGTTCCCCGCACCGAACAGCGCGATGTTGTGTGTTCCCGAGGTGCGCAGGATCTTGCGGATCTGCTCGATCAGGCTGTCGATGTCATACCCGACACCGCGCTTACCGAACTTCCCGAAACCCGAGAGGTCGCGACGAATCTGGGTCGGATTAACCCCTGTGTACTCCGAGATGGCCTGGGACGAAATGCTCGACTTGCCCATCTTGCGCGCCTGAGTCAACACCTGCAGGTATCGGGACAACCGGGCCGCGACACCCAGTGTCAAACGATCAGAGGCCATCGACCCTCCGGGAGTTTGTAACGCCAAGTCGCAAACTACGCCGACTCCCCCGGCGACGCAACCCGCAAATGACGACGCAACCGCCGCTTCGCGCCGCCCTGGCGCTATGCGGCGATCCCGCCCGGGGGGGCGGTTGGCATCGCATCCATCGCCAGGAAATCGGGCCATGCGACGGGCTCGGTGAACTGCGCCGCGGCCCCGATCATCGCTGCGTTATCGGTGCACAACGCGATCTCGGGCATCGCCACCCGCAACCCGGCCTGCGCTGCGCCCTCGCTCACCAGTTCACGCAGACGTCCGTTGGCCGCCACCCCACCACCCAGTGCAATCGCCGGCACACGGTGCTCACGAGCCGCGTCAAGCAGTCGCGCCGCGAGCGGTGCCACGATCGCCTCCTGATAACTGGACGCCAAGTCCGCACGCCGCCCATCGCTGAGGTCCCCCTCCCGGCGGACCACATAGAGCAACGAGGTCTTGACACCGGCAAACGAGAAATCGCGTGTGCGCCTTCCGCCGAGCGCAACCGGAAACGCATGCGCGGTTGGGTCGCCACCGCGGCTCAGGCGCTCGAGGGCAGGACCGCCCGGATAGCCGAGCCCCAGCAGTCGCGCCCCCTTGTCCAGGGCTTCGCCGGCGGCGTCGTCGATGGTCTGACCGAGTGTCTCGGGATGCGCAAGGTCCCGCACCAGATCAAGCCGCGTATGACCCCCAGAGGCAATCAGGCTCACAAAGGGCGGATCGAGTGCAATCGGCTCAAGCCACGACGCGCAGATGTGGCCCAACAGATGGTCCACACACACCAGTGGACACCCGACCGCATATGCAAGTGCCTTTGCCGTGGACACGCCGACAAGCAGTGCCCCGATCAGCCCTGGACGCTGCGTGACCGCAATCGCGCGCATGTCCGATAGCTCGAAACCAGCCTGCGCAAGGGCTTGGGCGACAACCAGATTGACGGTTCCCAGATGATGGCGCGCGGCGATCTCTGGGACAACACCGCCGTACGGCGTGTGCAGGTCGGCTTGGGACGCGACGATCGACGACCGGACGACCCTCTTTTCAATCACGGCCGCCGCGGTCTCGTCACATGAGGTCTCGATAGCCAGAAACGGTCCGTCGATCACCCCGGGTCCTCCGGGCTCACATCTTCCGGCAGCCCCTCGCGCCACATGACCAGTGCATCCTCGTTGTTATCGGAGTAGTAGCCGGGCCGCACACCGTGGTCGACAAAGCCCAGTCGCCGATAAAGGGCGATTGCAGCGGCGTTCGAGACCCGGACCTCGAGCGTGAACCCGAGATGCGGCAGCTCGTGCGCGCGGTCGAAGACCTCCGCCATCATCGTGCGCGCGATGCCCCGCCTCCAGTGATCGGGCCGCACCCCAACATTCAGAATGTGCCAGACGTCGGCGTAGCGCGAACTCAGAATGAATCCCACCACCTCGTTTCCGATCACGGAGACGACGTCGAGCGTGCCGGACTTCCCCAGTTCGGCATGCAGCATGTGCCGCGGCCACGGGATCGCCGACACCGCGCAATCAATCGCATGCACGTGCGGCACATCGGTCATGCGCATCGGCCGGACACGCGGCCGGTGTTCAGGGGTCACCCGCCCCCTGCCGCCCGAGGAGGTCGTGCGCGCCATCACGTACCGCCCCGTGTGGCCCGCAGGAGATTGACCTTTGCATCGGGCAGCCGGGCATAGCGCGGCGAGGGATCGCAACCCGCCCCGGCCGCGACCCGCTCGACGAGCGCCGCAGCGCGCAAGCGATGCGCGCCGGATCCATCCGGAGCGATCTCAATCCCGACCGCCTCGAGGGCATCGCGTCCCACGATGGCACCGGTGCCCGCCGAGACGACCCTCACCCCGTCGCGGAGTTGGCCGGCCAACTTCCCGGCCAGAAGTGCCGCAGGAATCGCCACAGGTCCGATGATCTGCTCGAGGCCGCCGTCCGGCCCGACACGATACGCAGCCGCAAAGAGCTCCGCGCGTCGCGCATCGTGTGCGGGAAGCACGATCACACCAGGGTCTACCGTCTCAGCGATGCCGAGCGCGAGTGCCTCCAGTGAAATCGCACCGACGACGGGGCAGGCAAGTGCCTGACCCAGCGCGTGGGCGGTCGCGAGTCCGATGCGCAGCCCCGTGAAGCCACCGGGCCCCACACCGACGACGATCCGCTCGAGCTGCGACAGCCCGATGCCCGTTGCACACAACAGGTGATGGCCCGCTTCGAGCACGCGACGCCCGGCGTCCGGATCCGGGCCCAGCCACAGTTCACCGACCACGCGATCATTCCGGGTAATCGCCAGGCTCGGGCTCTGCGTGGATGTGTCGAGTGCGAAGGTCAGCAACGATGTCGGCGAGTACGGCGTGCATGTCGTGCATCTCGCTCGACAACGCTACCAATCGCCGATCCCCACCACCGTGGCCCAGTTCCACGACCACCCGCGGCGACCCAAGGTCCACGCCGAGATGTTCGGGCCATTCGATGATGGTCAGGGCATCGGCCGCTCCGTCCAGCAACAACCCGAGCTCCTCATCATCGACCCCGCGCAAGCGGTAGGCGTCGATGTGCAGCAACGGGACCACGCCAAGATACCGCTGTGCCAGCGCAAAGGTCGGGCTGGTGACGTGCTCGGTGACCCCCAATGCCCGCGCGATCGCGCGCGCCAAGGTGGTCTTCCCTGCGCCGAGATCGCCCCGCAGGATGACCAGATCACCTGGGCCGACCACGCCCGCGAGCGCAGCCCCAAGTGCTTGGGTTTCCTCCGCCGAAGACGACTCCCACAGGATCGGCACGCTCATCGAGCGGGCACCTAGAACAACCCCATCTGCCCGTCGGCGCCGGTTGTGGTCGGGGGCGCTGGCGGCGGCGTCGCCCGAGGAGAGACGCCAGACGGGTCGTGCGAACCCGGTCCCTGTTGTGAAGCGGGCGCCGGGGCGCTCACCACCGCGCCACTTGCACGAAGCAGTTCGGGAATTCGGGCGAAGTCGGCTTCCAGAGTGGCGCGCATCGACGGCATGTAGAGGGCCGCAGCCGGGTGAAAGAGCGGATAGAGCATCGTGCGGGTCCCGCCGAGGGTCATCTGCACCGGCACGCCATGGACCCTGGAGATCCCGTCCGGGCGCCCCGAGAGCAGTTTGGTCGCAAAGTTTCCCAGTGTGCAGATCAGCTTCGGCTGGATGAGCGCCACCTGGCGAAACAAATGCGCCTCACATGCCTCGATCTCGGCCGGAAGCGGATCGCGATTCTCGGGCGGTCGACACTTGAGGACGTTGGCCACGAAGACCTGCTCGCGGCGGAGTCCGATCCCGATCAACAGCTGGTCGAGCAACTTGCCCGCTTGGCCGACAAACGGAATTCCGGATCGGTCCTCGTGGTAGCCGGGCGCTTCGCCAATGAACATCACGGCAGCTGTCGGATCACCACTTCCCACGACGACTTGGGTCCGTGTGCGGTGCAGGGGGCAGCGCTCGCAGTTGACCACATGGTCCTGGTGGTAGGCCGCTAGGGCCGCTCCCCGATCGATTGCTGAGGAATCCATCTGGTATGAGGGTAGTCGGTGCGACGGACGGGCCCGCCCGTCGCACTTGCGTGCAGTCAAACTCTGGGTCTAGACTTCCCCGGAAGCTCGGTACCCGGCATCCGCGTCGAATTCGCGGAGTTGGAGTCGCTCGAGATTCATGCGGAACACACCGCGTCCAACGGAACATCGTCGCTCCCGCGAGATGGCCCTTCATAGGTGAGATGCCGAACTCTTCTGCCGAGCATCCTGCCGTCGCAACCTCCGCGACGGTTCTGAGGTCTGTATCAGAGGTGCGCCGCCGTGTCCGCGAAATTCGCGCTCACGGGGGCCGCGTGACGTTGGTGCCGACGATGGGCGCCCTCCACGATGGACACCTCGCGCTCGTGCGTGCGAGCGTTCACCGCGGTGAGACGGTGATCGTCAGCGTGTTCGTCAACCCCAGCCAATTCGGCCCATACGAGGATCTCGACCGCTATCCGCGCCAAGAAGCTCGCGATGTGGAGTTGTCGATTGACGCAGGCGCTGTCGCGATTTTCGCGCCACCCGCCACCGAGGTCTATCCCGAAGGCTTCGCGACCACCGTCACGGTCGACGGACCTGCACGCGAGTTCGAGGGGGCGGTCCGACCGACCCATTTTGCCGGCGTCACGACCATCGTGGCGAAACTCCTCTTGATGGTCCACCCCGATCGACTGGTACTGGGGCAAAAGGATGCCCAACAGGTCGCCGTCGTACGCCGCATGATGCGTGATCTCAACCTCGATGACATCGACCTGGTCGTCCATCCGATCATTCGCGATGCGGATGGACTGGCGATGAGCAGTCGCAATCGCTATCTCCACGACGACGAGCGCCAGATCGCACTTGCGTTACCCGCCAGCCTGGCCGCGGCCCAGCACTGCGTCGCCGAGGGTCAGACCGATGGAACGACGGTGGCCGCAGCCGCACGACGGGTCATCGACCAGGCTCCCGGGCTCCAACTGGACTACGCGGCCGTCGTCCACCCCGACACCTTTCTCCCGCTGGCTCGGATTAACGGGCCCGCACTGCTATGTGTGGCGGCGCGCATTGGGCCGACCCGCTTGCTCGACAACGCTGTTCTGATCCCCAACTAACCACGACCCGGAGGCACAGTGCCGCCTGTCACCCGCACCATGCTCAAGAGCAAAATCCACCGCGCGACCGTGACCGACGCCAACCTGAATTACGTCGGGAGCATCACCGTGGATACCGATCTGCTCGATGCCGCGGACATCCGCCCCTATGAGCACGTGCACATCGTGAACATCAACAACGGTGCCCGCTTTGAGACGTATGCAATTGAAGGTGCCCGAGGAAGCGGCGTGATCTGTCTGAACGGTGCCGCTGCCCGCCTGGCGCAGCCCGGCGATCTGGTCATCGTGCTCTCGTACGCCCAGTACCACGAGACCGACACGCACGGCTTTGAGCCGATCATCGTGCACGTGGACCAGTCCAACCACGAGATTGAGTCGATGCCGGCGTCCGTGCCCGCCGCGTGGGAAGACCGGTACTGATGTACAGCGTCCCACCGCTGCATGCCGATGGCCCATCCGGTCAATCCGCGACCGAGATCCGCGCAAGCAAAGGGCAACGCCGCCTGGCGATGCTCACCGCCTACGACTACCCGACCGCCCTTGCCCTTGATGCCAGCGGCCTTGATCTGATGCTTGTCGGCGACAGCTTAGGTGAGGTCGAACTCGGCATGGCATCGACTCGCGAGGTGTCCCTGGCCATCATGTGCCATCACATTCGTGCAGTCCATCGCGGTGTCACGCGGACGCACGTGGTGGGCGACCTCCCTCACGACAGCTATCGCACCCCCGACGAGGCCGTGGAAAGCGCGCGCGCGCTCGTGGCCGCGGGTGCGATGAGCGTCAAGCTCGAGGGCGCCCTCATCCCGCAAGTCACCGCGATCATCGCCGACGGAATCCCCGTTATGGGGCACGTCGGTCTCTTGCCGCAGACCCACACCGAGCGACACCGGCGCGGGCGCACCCCCGACGAGGCTGCGCAGATCCTGGCTGACGCGCGAGCCCTGGATGCGGCCGGATGCTATGCAATCGTTATCGAGGCCGTCGACAACGAGGTCGCCTCGCGGGTGACGGCCGCCGTCGGTGCGCCGACGATCGGAATCGCGGCCGGTCGGGGCACGGACGGTCAGGTGCTCGTCTCCACCGATTTAATCGGCCAGTTGCCCGAACCGCCCCGCTTCGTGACGCCCAAGGCCGATGTCTTCGGCCTCGTGATCGACGCGGGCCGCGAGTTTGCGCGCGAGGTCCGGACCGCCGAATCCAAGGCCCTGACCGGCCACTAGTCCCCCACACGGACCGGGAGACGGAGCTTCCCGTCCCCCGGCGACCGCAGTCTCGCGCGAGCTGCTCGTGGGGCGCCACTCTTGGCAGGCACTTGGCCCAGGCAGAGCGGGGCCCGCTACGCTGAGAACATGTCGATACCCGATCCGAGCTGGGGCACCCATGCCCACACGGTCCTTGAAGAGGCCGGGCACCGGCGCGGTGGTGCACGCGACGAGGTGATCGACCTGCTGGCGAGCCAAGCATGTGCGCTCAGCGCCCAGGACATCGAGACCGCGCTGCGCGCCCAGGGACGCGCCGTCGGTCGCGCAAGCATCTACCGGGCGCTCGACGTCCTGGTGGAATACGGACTGATCAAACGGCTCGAGGTCGGTCGCGCCGAAGCCTGCTACGAGCCCGCCAACCCCGGCGGACACCATCACCATCACGTCGTGTGCGAGGTCTGCGGTGAGTTGGCCGCGTTCGATGACCGCGAACTGGAAGCCGCAATCGCACGCCTCGGAGCCCGCCTCGGCATGCACATCGACGACCACGACGTGCTCTTGCGTGGGACGTGTCGCGAGTGCGCCGGACGGGTGCCCACCGCCACCCCACCCCAGCACCTCCACCAGCACTAGCACTGGCACTGGCACTGGCACTGGCCGCAGAGCATCACCGACGGGCTGCCCTCCGGGCTGTTTCCGAGACTGAGTCCCATTATTAGATATGCTCCAGCCGTTGTCCCGCCCGGAGGGATTCCCCGTGCGCCCGCCGCTCGTTGTGCTTATCGGCTGTCTCATCCTGTCCGTGGTCGGCGCGGGCTGTGGCGCGCTGGGCCCCACCACCCCGGCCGCCGGCGTGCGGATCGTGGCTGCCGAGAACACGTGGGGAACCATCGCCCGGGTGCTCGGCGGGCATGCTGCGCAGGTCTCGAGCGTCATCGCGAATCCCGCGCTGGACCCCCATAGCTACGATCCCCAAGCCGCCGACGCACGTGCGCTGGCCTCGGCGCAGCTGGTCATCATCAACGGTCTGGGCTACGACGCCTGGGCATCCCGTCTCATCGCCGCAGACGCACCTGCAGGGCGGGTGGTCATCAACGTCGGTGCGCTCCTGGGACTGCACACCGGCGACAACCCGCACAGGTGGTACTCGCCCACCGACGTGCAGGTCGTCGCGAATGCTGTCACCCAAGCACTCATCCACGCCGACCCGCCCGACGCGGCCTACTACCGGGCGCAGCGCCTGGGCTTCAATGCGGTCGACCTCAACGGCTACTTCCGAACCATCGCCCAGATCCGGCGCACGTACGCAGGCGTGCCCGTCGGCGCGTCCGAGAGCATCTTCGTCCCGATGGCACACGCCCTCGGTGTGAACCTCATCACCCCGCCACACTTCTTACGCGCGATCAGTGACGGCACCGATGTCACCGCTGGCGACATGTCGACGATCCAAGCGCAGATCGCGCACCACAGGATCCGCGTATGGGTCCTCAACACGCAAAATGAAACCCCGGATGTCAACGTCCTGACCTCCCAGGCCGTCGCCAACCACATCCCGGTTGTGGCGATGACCGAAACGCCAGACCCCGCACACGCATCGTTCGCAGACTGGCAAACCGGACAACTTGCTGCGCTCCTGCGCGCCCTGCAACAGATCACTGGACGCTAGGGCCCCACATGCCAGACCTCGACGCCGGCGCACACCGTAGCCACCACCGCCAGGACGACAATCAAGCGTCGCCCGTGGTCGACGTGCGCGCGGCGACCGTGCGTGTCGGTGGACGCACCATTTGGTCGGATCTCGATCTCACGATCGCCCAGGGCGAGTTCACCGCCATCCTTGGGCCAAACGGTGCCGGAAAGTCCACGTTGCTCAAGGTACTACTCGGCATGCTCCCCCTTGCAAAGGGCACGGTGGCCGTCCTGGGGGCACCCGCCGGCGATCGCCGCGATCAGATCGGATATCTCCCCCAGCACCGACAGCTCGAGGCGGCGGCACGGATTCGGGCCCGCGAGATCGTGCGCCTTGGACTCGACGGCCCTCGGTGGGGCTTCCCTGTCCCTGGGATCAATCGCACACGACATCACCTGGAATCCCGACGGGTCGACGAGGTTATCGACCTTGTCGGGGCGCAGGGGTACGCCCAGCGCCCCTTTGGCGAGCTCTCCGGCGGCGAACAGCAGCGGATCCTGATCGCCCAGGCGGTTGTGCGAAAGCCGGGCCTCCTCATTCTCGACGAACCCCTCGACGGTCTCGACCTCCCCAACCAAGCCGCGGTGGTCGGGCTGATTCGCGAGGTCTGCACCCGGCAACAGGTTGCCGCCCTGCTTGTCGCCCACGACGTGAACCCACTGCTTCCGGCGCTTGATGAGGTTCTCTACATCGCCAACGGGCGAGGTTTCCAGGGACCGGTCCGCTCGGTGATCACGACCGAGAACCTGAGCGCCCTCTTTGGCGTCGAGATCGAGGTGCTGACCGCTCGCGACGGTCGCCTCGTGGTCGTCGGCCAACCCGAAGCCCCCCATCACCATGGCCATCGCCACAGCGAGCGCGACCACAACCACCCATGACCAATCCGACGCTCTCGTGGAACGTAGTTTGGGATGTTCGCCAACTGCTTGCGTATCCGTTCATGATGCAGGCGCTATTGGCAGGAACGATCGCCGCGGTACTCTCCGGGGTCCTCGGTTGGTTCATGGTGCTGCGTCGCCAGACCTTCGCCGGCCACACACTTGCCGCGATGTCGTTTCCGGGAGCCGCCGGCGGGGCACTCTTCGGTCTCCCCGGAGCGCTCGGGTACTACCTCGCCAGCGTGCTCGCGGCGCTTGCGATGACCCGCCGGGGCAGCCCTCGCGCCGAGACCCCGGGCCTCCAATCGGCCCGCATCGGACTCGTGCAGGCGGTCGGCCTCGCCGCCGGATTCCTTTTTCTGTCGCTGTCAAGCGGGGTCCTCGGGGGCTTGGATGATCTGCTCTTTGGCAGTTTCCTCGGGATCACGCCGACCCAAGTCATCACCCTCACGGTGGTGGCCGTCGCGGTCTTGGGAGTGCTGGCCTGCATCGGACGACCGCTGCTGTTTGCATCCCTCGATCCCGAATTGGCACGGTCGCTCGGCGTTCCCGTACGAACGCTCGAGGTGGGGTTCATGCTGCTGCTTGGCCTGGCGGTGGCGGCGACAACCCAGATCACCGGGGCCCTGTTGGTGTTCGCGCTCTTGGTAACCCCGCCGGCGACCGCACAGCGACTGACCTCCCGACCGGGTTGGAGCCTGGTGCTGAGTGTGGGGTGCGCGCTGGTGGTGATCTGGCTCTCGCTGGGCGCCGCCTACTTTTCGATCTACCCCTTGGGGTTCTTCACGACGAGTATCGGCTTCGCGCTCTACGTGGTCGCGCTGGCCGGGACGTCCCTGAGCCGTCGCCGCGAACGCATCCAGCCGGCATGATCACAAACGCCATTCTGCAGCACGCCCTGTTGGCCGGCACGTTCATCGCTATCGCCTGCGGCCTTGTCGGCTGGTTTGCGGTGCTTCGGGTGCAGGTATTCGCTGCCGACGCCTTGAGTCATTTCGCCTTTACCGGTGCAATCGTTGGACTTGCGCTTGGTCTCGACGCACGCCTGGGGCTCTTCGTGTTCACCATCGCCTGCGCCATGTTGCTTGCGGCCCTCGGCGGTCGGGCCCACATCGACGATCTGGCGATCGGCATCGCCATCACCTGGGTCTTGGGGCTGGGCGTACTGGCACTCGGATTCTTTGCGACCAGCAGTGCCGGCAGCGGTGGCGCAAGTGCAGCCAACACCCTGTTCGGTTCGATTCTCGGGCTTGACGCGGTGCATGCCCAGTTCGCGGCATTCATCGCAATCGGCGTCAGCATGCTCATGCTGGTCATCGCCAGGCCCCTACTGTTCTCGAGTCTCGATCCCGGTGCTGCGCGCGCGCGCGGCGTGCCGGTCGTGCTGCTCGGTGTGCTGTTCCTGTTGGCGCTCGGGGGCGTGGCCGCCGAAGCCACCCAAGCGGTCGGAGCGCTCCTACTGCTCGGGCTGGTCGCGGCCCCGGCCGGCGCCGCGCACCGGCTCACAACCCACGCCTATCGCGGCATGATGCTTTCAGCGGGAATCGGCGTGTTCGCGGTCTGGGTCGGCCTGTGGATCGCCAACGCGTTTCCGAACATTCCGCCGAGCACCGCCATCACCGCGGTCGCGGCGGCGATCTTTGTGTGTGCCGGTGCACCGACGTCGGTCCGACGCTGGGCCCGTCGGACCGACGATGGCCAGTCAACGGCCACTGACAACCCGTCGCCCAAGATCGACGTACCCTCGGCGCGCTACCGCCCCATGTGATGCGGTACAGCACGTGCCCGGAGGGTGGCGCGCACGATGCACGCCACCCTCCTACACGCATCACTCGGCGAATCCGGACCCGGCAGCGATCACCCGCAAGTTCAAGGCGGTGTTCAAGGTCTCCTCGTCCACGCCGTGCTCGCGGGCAACCTCGCGGAGCGAGCGACCGGACTTCGTGGCGTCCTTGACGATCTCGCTGGCCTTGTCGTACCCAATGTAGGGGTTCAGGGCCGTCGCGACCGCCAGCGTGCCTTCGGCGCTGCGCTCGAGACCCTCGAGGTTCGGCTTGATGCCCGACACGCACTTGTCGGCCAGCAGCGTAGCCGCGCTGGTCAGCAGGTGAATCGATTGCAGCAAGTTGCGGGCCATCAGCGGAATGCGGACGTTGAGCTCGAAGTTTCCCTGCATGCCGCCGATCGTGACCGCGGCGTCATTTCCGATCACCTGCGCGGCGACCTGCGTGACGACCTCCGGGATGACCGGGTTCACCTTGCCCGGCATGATCGAGGAGCCCTTCTGCAGCTCAGGCAGGTAGATCTCGCCCAGGCCACACCGCGGGCCGGAACCCATCCACGCGAGATCCGTGGCGATCTTGGTGAGCGAGACCGCAATCACCTTCAGGACGCCCGAGAGCTCGACCAGGCCATCGCGGTTGCCCTGCGCCTCGAATGGGTGCGCGGGAGCGTTGATCGTCAGACCGGTCTCATTCGCGAGCAGCTCACGCATACGGGAAGCGAACTCTGGGTGGGTGTTGAGCCCCGTCCCTGTTGCCGTCCCGCCGAGCGGAATCTGCGCCAGACGCGGAGTCGCGTCGGCAACTCGAGCAACGCCCTGCCGAATCTGTGCCTCATAACCCGCAAACTCCTGACCCAGGGTGACCGGAACCGCGTCCATCAAATGGGTGCGCCCCGCCTTGACGAGATCCTTGAATGCGTCCGCCTTTTCGCCGAACGCCTCAGCCAAGTGGTTGAGCGCCGGCACGAGCTTCTCGGTCGTCTCTTGAAGCGCGGCCAAGTGGACGGCCGAGGGAAACACGTCGTTCGAGCTTTGGCCCATGTTGACGTGGTCGTTCGGGTGCGCCCCGGACAGGCTGGCGAGCACTTCGTTGACGTTCATGTTCGATGATGTACCCGAACCCGTCTGAAAGACGTCAACAGGGAACTGGTCATCGTGCTTGCCTTGGGCAACCTCATCGGCTGCCGCGGCAATCTTGCCGGCGAGTTCCGCGTCCAGCAGGCCGAGATCCGCGTTCACACGGGCAGAAGCGCCCTTGATCCGACCCAGCCAACGCACGACCGGCAACGGCACACGCTCACCGGATACGGGAAAGTTCTCGACCGCCTTGCTCGTCTCAGCACCCCACAGCTCCGCCATTAGGCTCCCTTCGCGTAGTGAACTATCCCAACCACATCTGGTCATACAGGGTCACGTCGGGAGATTAGCGCCCGAGATCTGCAATGGCCGCAATGATGGCCATTGCCGCCCGGGTGCCGATCTCCAGATAGGCCGCCCGCAGGTGTTCGTTGGGCCCATGAATCCCGTCGTCAGGAAGGGCAAATCCCGACAGCACGGTCGGAATCCCCCGTCCCGCGAGTGTGGCAACGACAGGAATGCTGCCGCCACTGCGCACCGGGACGCACGGCCACCCCGTCGCGCGCGTAATCGCGGCCATTGCCGCGCGCACGACGGGATCGCGCGGGTCGCAGAGCGCAGGCGCCGCGACACCCAGTTGCTCAATCGCCACGGTCGCACCGTCCGGCGTGGCCGCGTGGATAAGCTCGTCGAGTTCATGCGCCAGGTGCACGGCGTCCTGGCCGGGGGCGACGCGCAGCGACAGGGTCGCCGTTGCCTCACTCACGAGATTCGTCTTGACCGCCGTGGGCTCTCCGCAGGAGATCCCGTGGACATCAAGCGACGGTGCGGCGACCGTTCGCCGATAGAACTCGGACGCGGCGCGGGCATCGGCCGGGACCAGTCCCGCCTCGGCGAGCATCCGCGCGCCATCCGGCAACACTGCCCAGGCAGCCCGCTCGCTAGGTGCCGGATCGGCGATCCCGGCGGACAGACGCGGATGCAACGCTCCGCCTCTCGGCACCAGATGCTCCAGGATGCGCACCAGGACGTGCGCCGCATTCAGCCCGGCTCCCCCGTACAGGCCACTGTGGGCGTCCCGCGGGGCCGTACGCACGCGGATTCGCCGGTACACGAGCCCACGCAATCCCGAGCAGACCATGGGGCGCTCCGGGCCGATCATCGGAGCGTCGAAGATGACGGCGGCATCCGCTTTGGTCCGGTCCTCAGAGAGAAATCGGACCGCGCTGTCGCCGCCGCACTCTTCCTCCCCGTCGATGACAAACCGCACGTGCACTGGCAACGGCCCGCGGACAGCCAGGCGTTGGACTGCCACGATCAGCATGAACAAGTTGCCCTTGTCGTCGCTCGTCCCACGCCCATAGAGGTTGCCGTCACGGATCTCCGG
>JADGPH010000079.1 GCA_017882555.1 Thermoleophilia bacterium | reverse complement strand
GTCGACAACTCAGTGACCGAGATCAACGCATCGACCGGACGGGTCATGCGGACGATCTATGCGGCGATCGGTCCGACCTCGGTCTCCTCCGACGGCATTCATGTCTGGACGGCCGACAACGGGAATGTGGCGTCCTATGTACCGGGTCGCTGGGTGACCGAGATCAGCGCATCGACAGGTCGCCTGATTCGCACGATTCGCGTCGGTTTCGGTCCCTACGTGGTTTCCTCGGATGGCACGCACGTCTGGGTCACCAATGCCGGCAGCCTGGGCAGCCCCCGTCCCACGGGTCACACAGTGACCGAAATCGAAGCATCGACCGGACGCGTTGTGCGGACGATCACCGTTGGCGCGGGTGCCGTGGGCATCTCGGCGGACGGCAGCGATGTGTGGGTGGCCGACAGTGTCGGCAACGCCGTGACGCAGATCAGCGCGTCGACTGGTCGTGTGATTCGCACGATCGGTGTCGGTGCGGTACCGAGCGCGGTGTCATCGGACGGTAGCGATGTGTGGGTCGCCAATGCCGGTTCCGACGCCAAGCCGGGCCGTACGGTCACCGAGATTCGCCGGACACCCCCGAGATCGCGCGTCGTCAGTCACTAGGACCCGCGGACATGGGCACCAGCCGGTTCGAGCGTCTGTCGGCCCCAGGCGATCACCGCCGGCCTTCGGGTGACCATCGTCGCTGTCGCTGATCGGGTCTGGGGCGCTACGGTCGTGCCGGCGTAGGGCTTGCGGGAATTGCGAGCGAGTGGTCCGTGAGGCGATTGCGTGCCGATTCCACCGGGATGAGGAACGACGAAGCCGGGGGTGAGGGGGCCTGTTGGACCCCGCCACGGCACCCGGCCGTTCTCATCGCATCAGATCGCCGTGCCCAACGACGCGCTGGCGGGATCCGTCCCAAATAGGCGGCACGCGATGATCCCCACTTCGTACAACACGACCTCGGCGCCAAGCAACATCAGCATGCTGACCGCATCACCGCCGGGCAGCACTGCGGCCACGACGGTCATGACGATGATCGCGAACCGCCGGTGAGCTTGAAACGCACGCGTGCCGGCGATGCCGAGCCGTGCCAAGCTCACCATTACTACCGGGAGCTCAAACACGATCCCACCAGCGATCAGCAGTGTTGTCACAAACGACAGGTACTCGTTGGCGCGCAGCTGCACGTCGTAGGCGGCCCCGCCGAAGCCAATAAGGAACCTCAACGCGGTCGGAAGTACCATCACGTAGGTAAACGAGACACCGGCGACAAACAGGCTCGACAGGACACCTGCGGTGACCAGCATGTGCCTCCGAGACGGTGATGAGATCGCGGGTGCCGCAAAGGCATATGCCTGATAGATCAGCACCGGCAAGCTGATCACGATGCTCGCCCAGAACACCGCACCGACGGTCGTGGTAAACGGCTCTGTGGGCGAGAACGTGGTCAGCTTGTGGTGCGCGTGCGGCAGTGGCGCCGTCAGCAAGGCAATCAACCGTCCCCGCGCGAGGTACACGACGATGAACGCCGAAGCGATCACCGCGGCGCAGACCACCAACCGGTCACGCAGTTCGGTCAGATGCTCCTCCGTGGACAGATGTTCATCGGGTGCGATGGGGCGCACCCGCGGCGGGAAGCGGCGCGCCATCTCAGATCTCCGGGCTCGTCGGGGTCGGCTTGACTGGCTCGGTGGCCGCCGCCGGCAACTGGTCGGTCTCGAGGCCACCGAGGCTGGAGCGAAATTCGCGCATGCTGCGACCCATGCTGCGGCCGAGCTCAGGCAAGCGCTTGGGTCCGGCGATCACCAGGCAGATACCAAGGGCCAGAATCAGATGAATCGGGGAGAGATCAAACATCGGATGCTCCTTGTGATGGGTCGGGGTGGGCGGGCGACGGCCCAGTCGGCCGTCGCCCGCCCACCACGACAGATGACGTGTCAGGCGATAAATCCGGAGACCGCTGCGGTCGCTTGGGCGGCGGTAAACACCGTTGGGAACGCCGGGCCGACCGGCTGGTTCGAGACGATGTCGCTAAAGATCGCCAGGTGCTGGTTCTCCGACGCGCCGATCTGCGCGGCGACACCCTTGAGCTTGTTGGACTTGAGCGCCGTGACGGCACCCAAGTAGGCGCCCACAAACGCCGTCTCAAGTCCGACGCCGAGCTTGCTGATCGACAGCCGGCTCGAAAACGATCCGGCGGGATACTTGAACTTCAAGCCCCGGGGCGTGTGGCGGCCAAGAACGCCGCTCAAGGCCTCATAGTGGGCGACCTCGTCGCCACGGGCGAGGTGCAGGTAGCGCTTTTCGTCTGCGTCGGTGAACTTGTGGGAGTTGATGGCGTGGTCGTAGAAGTTGATCGCCAGCAGCTCTGCGGTCGCGGCCAGCTTGGCGATTTCGACGTCGGTGATCCCGGATGCGACGGCCAGTGATGTCACCTCGGCGAGTACCGACCCTCCCGCAACGAGCGCGAGCCCGCCCTTGGCCGTGTGCGAAATAAAGGCTGCCCGGTTGGAACTGGTCATTGGTCTTTCCCTTCGGGTCGTGGCGTTGATACCTCCGATTCGTCGAATCTGGCCGATCGGTTCGCACTGTCGCTTCGGTGGGCACGGATCGCCGCCGCGCACCCGAGAGCAGTGGACCTCGCCTGCGCCTATGCTGCGAACCGATTCGCGTTCACCAGCGAATAGTGGGTATGACCTTCGTCTCCACCAACCGGCAGACGTGCATGAGCGCCAGCTTCGTCCATCTCTCCGATGAGGCCTTGGTCGCGCAGATCGCGCGGGGCGACCAGGCGGCGCTCGGCGCGCTCTACGAGCGGTTCGGTCGTGTCGTCTACAGTCTTGTGCTGCGCGTGGTTCGTAGCGCTCAAGTTGCCGAGGAGGCCACCCAGGAGGCGTTCCTAACGGTCTGGAGAAGCGCCGACGAGTACCGCGCCTCCAGCGGTTCCGCCCGCGCCTGGCTGCTGATGATCGCCCACCGACGCGCGGTCGATCGAGTTCGTTACGAGCAACGACGCATTGTGGCGACCGAGCCGCTGGACGAGACCACCCACGCCCAGGTCGCGGAGACGGCTCCATCCGCGGCCGAAGAGGCGTGGGTGGTCTTCGAGCGCGAACGCCTCGTCCGCGCCTTGGCGCAGATCCCGGACAGCGAGCGCGAGCTCATCGAGCTCGCGTACTTTGATGGCTACACCCAGTCACAACTTGCAGGGCGGCTCGGATTGCCGCTCGGGACTGTCAAGCGGCGGACGTTTACGGGACTTCGCCGCTTGCGAACGTTGCTGGAGGCAGACGCGTGAGCGCATTTCACCCCCATCCACCCCACGAGGATCTCGTCGTGCTTGCGCTCGGCGACCTCGACGATGCGACGCTCGCGAGAGTTGAAGGCCATCTTGAGGTCTGCGACGCATGCCGACAGGAGTACGTCGGCCTGATCGAAACGCTGGCGAGCGTTGCGTATGCAGCACCGTCCCAGGTTCCGCCGACGGAACTTCGGACCGCGATCCTCCACGCGGTCGCCATCGAGTCCCAGGGCGTCTCGGAACCTGTACCAAGCGGTGTCCGGCGACGAATTGGTTGGGCCGGGTGGCCGGGATGGGGAGGATGGGCACCCCGGCTGGCGGTGAGCGCCTGCGTGGCGATGGCGATCATCGTCGTCATGGTCGTACTGAGCCAGTCGTCCGCGACGACCCGCACCATCCCACTCCAGGGTGTAGCCGGAACGGTGCAAGTCACCGATCACCATGCGGTGCTCGAGACGGCCGCGTTCAGGCCGCCGCCGATCGGTCGGGTCTATGAGCTTTGGGTGATCCATGGCGGCAAGGCGCGGCCGGCCGGCCTGTTTCAGAACATCCGAGCGCCTGTGGCGGTCGGCGGATCGGTCGGCTCCGGGGACGTCGTTGCCGTCACCCAAGAACCCGCGGCGGGCTCAGCACAGCCGACCTCGACACCGGTGGCGACTGCGCGCATCTAGGGCCAGTCAGCGCTGATGCGCTCGGGACGCTTCGATGCGACTGTGTTCGACGGGTCCGCACGCGACCAGTCGTCCGGCTCACCTGAGCGCGCACCCAACACGATGCCGGCACTTGGGCACGCCGTCCGCAGGTTGAGTGGCCCCCAATGGCGAGTGGCGCTGTGCTCGGGCAACGTCGAGTTCGTGTTCGGGACCGTTGGGTCCGCGGTCTGCGGTGAGGCCTGGACTGCAGCGTGTGACATGCGCGAGGCCGGGACGGCGAAGACCACGTGCCTCACGTCCGGGGGTTCTTCATCTTCATCGGAGCTGGTGCGGAGAGCGAGTGGTTACCTCCGGGACCGTCACCGCCGTCGGCAGCCGGTGGGCGTGTTCGGCTCGCGTGGGGCGGTGGGCATCGCCACGCTACCCATCTGCACGCGTTCAGGTGTGGGAGGGCCGCCGCGGGGCGCCCGGGCTTCTGGATGAGTTGCCACCGGACGCCGTCACATGTTCCAGCACGCGCTCCAAGCGCTCGGCGACCTCGTGGGCGATCGCTTCGAGCAACGGGTTACCCACCAATCCGAGCATTTCCTCGGCCGCGACGGTGCTGACGACGGTCGTACCGTCATCGACAAAGACCGCCACGTTGCACGGGAGGAGTACTCCCAGTTGCGGCTCCGCTGTCAACGCGCGGTGGGCGAGCGTCGGGTCGCACGCACCGAGTATTGTGTAGGGGTCACGGGAGATCCCGAGTTTGGCACTCATCGTTGCCTGGACATCGATCTCGCACAGGATGCCAAACCCTTCCTCGGCCAAAGCCGCGCGGGCCCGCACGAGGGTGTCGTCAAACGAGAGGTCGACAGTCCGAAAGCGGCTGTAGGTCGTTGCAT